>NZ_JALCZB010000064.1:0-24949 GCF_022690745.1 Anaeromyxobacter sp. SG64
CAGCCGAGACGGGTCCGCTCCCCGCCGCGACGCCGGCGGCGCGCACCCCGGCCCCCGTCGAGGCCACGGCCGCGCCCGCCTCCCCGAGGCCGCAACCGGCGGCGCCGGCCGCGCCCGCCCCGCGTCCGGAGGCGATCCCGAGCACCTCGCCGGCGGCGTCGCCGGGCGGGGAGAGACAGGGAGGAACCCCCGGTGGCGCCTGACGTGTCGCTCGCGGCGACCCCGCACCGCAGGCTGTTCGCGCACTTCCCCTGGCACGTCGCGTTCGTGACGCTCGCCATCTCGGCGATCGGCGTCTGGAACCTCGCCTCGGCGTCCCGCAGCGCTCACGCGCCGGTCTGGATCTCCCAGGCGGCGTGGATGGGGCTCGGGATCGTGATCGCGCTGTCCCTGACGGTCTTCGACCAGCGCACGTTCCACCGGCTCGCGTGGATCTTCTACGCGGTGGTGATCGTGCTGCTCCTGCTCGTGTACGTGAAGGGCCGCTACGTCATGGGCGCGCGGCGGTGGCTCACCATCGGGCCCGTGAACTTCCAGCCGTCGGAGCTCGCGAAGCTCTCCGTCGCGCTCGCGCTCGCGAGCTACTTCCACGCGGACGCCGACAAGCGGAAGAACGGCTACGGGCTCGCCACGCTCGTGGTGCCGTTCCTCATCATCATGGTGCCGGCGGGGCTCGTGCTGAAGCAGCCCGACCTCGGCACCGCGCTCATCGTGATGGCGGTCGGGTTCACGCAGATCCTCTTCGCGCGCGTGCGGTGGAAGACCCTGGCCCTGCTCGCCGGCGTGGCGATCGTGGGCGCCGGGCTCCTCTACCCGCACCTGAAGCCGTACCAGAAGAAGCGGGTCGAGACCTTCCTCAACCCCGAGTCCGACGTGCTCGGGGCGGGCTACCACGCGACGCAGTCGATCATCGCGGTCGGCTCGGGGCAGGCGCTCGGCAAGGGCTGGGGGCAGGGCACGCAGACGTACCTGTCGTTCCTCCCCGAGCAGCACACCGACTTCATCTTCTCGGTGTGGGCGGAGGAGCACGGGTTCCTGGGCTGCCTGCTCCTGCTCGCGCTCTACTTCGTGCTCGTGGCGAGCGCGATCGACATCTGCGGGAACGCGCGCGACCGCTTCGGCCACTTCCTCGCGGCGGGGCTCACGGGGATGATCTTCTGGCACGTCGCGATCAACATCGGGATGGTGATCGGGCTCTTGCCGGTGGTGGGCGTGACGCTGCCGCTCATGAGCTACGGCGGCTCGTCCGTCATCGCCATCTACACCGGCATCGGGCTGCTCGCGAACGTCGGCATGAGGCGGTTTGTGAATTGATCGGTCTCCGCGTCCTCGTCGCGGCTACGGAGCCGCTGGGGACCCGCGCCACCGGAGACGAGAACGCCCGCGGTCCTCGGGGGGCCGCGGGCGTCGTGTCCGGATCGGATCCGGAGCGCGCGTCAGCTGATGGCCTTCTTCAGGCTCTCCTCGAGCTTCGCCTTCGGCACGGCGCCGACGATGGTGTCCACCACGCGGCCGCCCTTGAAGACGAGGAGCGTCGGGATCGAGCGGATGCCGTACTGCTGCGGCACGTTCTGGTGCTCGTCGACGTCCATCTTGGCGACCTTCACCTTGCCCTTGTACTGCTTCGCCAGCTCCTCGACCGTGGGGGCGATCGCCTTGCAGGGCCCACACCACACGGCCCAGAAGTCGACGAGGACGGGAACGTCGCTCTTCAGGACCTCCTGCTCGAAGGTGGAGTCCTGCAGGATGACGAGATCGTTCGATGCCATGCGTTCTCCTTAACGCTCCGGTCGCCTGGGGCGCACTAATTAGCGGCTGTCCTGGATCCTGGCAAGCGCCTCGCGCGCCGTGATAGCTTCCGACCCGACCGGTCGCCGCCCGCGAGAAGCGCGCTACGTCCGCGATCGCGCCGAGGTATCCTACCCGTCCATGGCTGGGCTCCACCTCGTTCGCCGGGTCTCCCCGGACCGCCGCGCCGGCGCCCCTGCGAAGCGGACCGCGGGCCATCCCCGCTGCGGCGCGATGCCGCGGCCTGGAGGGCAGGCGGGCGGAGGCGCGCTCGGATATCCGTCCGCGCGTCACGAGGCGCAGGCATCGGCGTGGACGATCCGTGGAAGGGAGCGGGGGGGCTCACCCGTTTCCTTGGGTAGGAGAAGGCAGGCCGCATGAGCATCGTCATCCTCCGCATCGCCGCCGCGCTGTACGCCGTCGCCGCGGGCGCCTACATCGTGTTCTTCTCGCGGCCGCGCCACCGGGCCGCGGCCACCGCCGGCTTCTGGGTCCTGGCCTCGGCGTTCCTCGTGCACGCCGTCGCCATCGGCGTCGGCTGCAGCGAGTACGGCGGGGCGGAGTTCTTCGGGCTGCGCGGCGGCCTCGTCCTGCTCGTCTGGCTCCTCACCGGCGCGTACCTGTTCCTGCAGCGCTACTACAAGCTCCCCACCATCGGCGCCTTCGTGACGCCGCTCGCGCTCGTCGTGCTCCTGCCCACGCTCTTCGGGACGCCCGGCCACCCCGGCGTCGCGCCCGAGACGGTGCGGTACCCGAGCGTCACCCTGCACATCCTCTCCGCGGTGGGAGGCGTGGCGCTCTTCGCGATCGCGTTCGGGGTCGCGATCATGTACCTGCTGCAGGAGCGCGAGGTGAAGGGCAAGCGCTTCGGCGCGCTGTTCTCGCGCCTGCCCTCGCTGGACGCCCTCGATCAGATGATCCAGCGGCTCGTCCGCGCCGGCTTCGTCGTCTACACGGTCGCGCTCGTGGCCGGCACCATCACCGCCACGGCGGTGTGGAACAGCGCCTGGTCCTGGGATCCGCAGCAGGTGGTCTCGCTCGGGATCTGGATCCTCTACGGCGCGATGGTCCAGCTCCGCCACAGCGGCTGGCACGGGCGGCGGTACGCGCTCATGACCCTCGTCGGGTTCGTCATCCTGCTCTCGTCGATGGTGTCGCTGAAGATCGTCCCCGGGGTGACCCGCCACGCCGGCGACTACGGCGCGCGGGTCTCGGAGATCTCGCAGTGAGCGGGCGTGAGATCTACCTCGTCGGCCTCTCGCACAAGAGCGCGCCCATCGAGGTGCGCGAGCGGGTCGCCCTGACCGGCGATCTCCTCAAGGCGGCGCTCTGCGCGCTCAAGGGGTCGGACGGCGTCGCCGAGGCGGTCGTCGTCTCCACCTGCAACCGCGTGGAGGTCTACGTCCACGCCGACGGCATCGAGCCGGCGCGCGGCTTCTTCACCTCGCGCACGGCGGAGGCGGACGGCCACCTCTACGCAAAGATCGGCGTGGAGGCGATCCGCCACCTCTTCCGCGTCGCGGCGAGCCTCGACTCGATGGTGGTCGGCGAGCAGCAGATCCTCGGACAGGTGAAGGAGGCATACGGGCTCGCGAGCGCCGCGCAGTCGGCCGGCCCGTACATGTCGCGCCTCTGCAACCGCGCCTTCGCGACGGCCAAGCGCGTCCGGAGCGAGACCGACATCGGCCGCGGCGCGACGAGCATGTCGCAGGTCGCGGTCGAGCTCGTGGAGAAGATCTTCGGGGATCTGAAGGGCAGGACCATCCTGCTCGTCGGCGCGGGCAAGATGGGCGCGCTCTCCGCGAAGGCGCTCGCGGTGCTCGGCGCGGATCGCATCCTCGTGACGAACCGCTCGCCCGAGCGCGGCATGGCGCTCGCCCAGCAGGTCGGGGGGAGCTTCCGCGCGTGGGACGAGCTGCAGCGCCTCCTCGTCGAGGCGGACGTGGTGATCGTCTCGACCGGCGCGCCGACCTACGTCGTCACCCGCGAGATGGTGCACCAGGCGATGAAGGCGCGCCGCAGCCGCTCGATGTGCCTCATCGATCTGGCCGTGCCGCGCAACGTCGATCCGGCCTGCGCCGACCTCGGCGAGGTGTTCGCCTACGACGTGGACGACATGGAGAAGGTCGTCCAGGCCACGCAGGAGGCCCGCCGCGGCGAGGCGCTCCGCGCCGAGGCGATCGTCGAGGCGGAGGTGATGGCCTTCGCGAGGGAGCGGGACGCCCGCGCGGCGCTGCCGGTCCTCGCGCAGCTCCGGCGGCACGCGGAGCAGATCGCGCGGGCGGAGGCGGAGCGGACGCTCTCGCACCTCGGCCCGAAGCTGGACGAGAAGGGCAAGAAGAGCGTGGAGGCGATGGCGCAGGCCATCGTGAACAAGCTCCTGCACGGTCCGACGGCGCGCCTCAAGGCGGCGGCGTCGACGGGCGACGGCGACCTCCCGGGCGCCGCCGCGGAGCTGTTCGGCATCGAGAACGAGCCGGCGCGCCCGGAGAGCGCGCCGGCGGACCCCGTCGAGGGCCGCGCCGCGGCCTCGTCGGAGCGCAGCTAGGAGAGCTACCCGAGATGATCCGCATCGCGACCCGCCGCAGCCCCCTCGCCAAGTGGCAGGCCCACCACGTCTCTGACCTCCTCCGGGCGAAGGAGCCCGGCCTCGAGGTCCGCCTCCACGAGCTCGTCACGAAGGGCGACCGGATCCTCGAGGTCCCGCTCGCCGAGGTCGGTGGCAAGGGCCTCTTCGTGAAGGAGATCGAGGACGCGCTCCTGAACGGGGACGCCGAGATCGCCGTCCACTCGATGAAGGATTTGCCCGCCGTGCTGGCGCCGGGCCTCGCCATCGGCGCGGTGCCGGAGCGAGAGGACCCGCGCGACGCGCTCTGCTCGCCGCGCTACAAGACGCTCGCCGGGCTCCCCAGGGGCGCCAAGGTCGGCACCTCCAGCCTCCGTCGCGGCGCCCAGCTCAAGGCGCTCCGCCCCGACCTCCACATCGAGGTGGTCCGCGGCAACGTCGAGACCCGCCTCCGCAAGGCGAGCGAGGGGCTCGACGCGGTCGTCCTCGCGTACGCCGGGCTGCGCCGGCTGGGCCTCGCCGAGCACGCCACCTACGTCTTCCCCCCCGAGGAGATGCTCCCCGCCGTCGCCCAGGGCGCGCTCGCGCTCGAGGCGCGCGCGTCGGACGGGCCGACGATGACGCGGCTCGCCGCGCTCGACCACGCCGAGACGCGCACCCGCGTCGAGGCGGAGCGCGGGTTCCTCGCCCGCATCGAGGGCGGCTGCCAGGTGCCCATCGCCGGCCACGCCACCGTCCAGGGCGGGCGCGTCGCGATGCGCGCGCTCGTCGCGTCGCTCGACGGCACACAGGTCATCCGCGGCGAGCGGAGCGGCCCGGCGGCCGAGGCGCGCGCGCTCGGCGTCGCGCTCGCCGAGGAGCTCCTCTCGAAGGGCGCGGACGCGATCCTCCGCGAGTGCGAGGGCAAGATTCCGGGCCTCGCGGCGCCGAAGCGCTAGGCGGCTTCCGTGGCGGCCCGCCTCGACCGTCGCACCGTCGTGGTCACCCGCGGGAAGGGCGGCGAGGACGCGCTCTCCGTGCGCCTGCGCGCCCTCGGGGCGCAGGTGCGCGAGGTCCCGTCCATCGCGTTCGCGGACCCCGGCGATCCGGGGCCGCTCGACGCGGCGCTGCGCGGGCTCGGCCGGTTCGACTGGGCGGTCTTCACGAGCGCGACCGCGGTCGATCGCACCGTGGCGCGGCTCTCCGCGCTGGGCGTGGAGACGGCGGCGCTCGCGCGGCTGCGGCTCGCAGCGGTGGGGCCCGCGACCGCCGAGCGGCTCGCCCGCGCGGTGCGGGAGCCCGACCTCGTCCCCGGCGAGGCGAAGGGCGACGCGCTCGCGCGGGCGCTCGAGCCGCACGTGCGCGGGCGGCGCGTGCTCTTCCCGCGGCCGGCGGAGGGGCGGCCGGAGACCATCGCGGGGCTCCTCGCGGCGGGCGCGGAGCTCACCGCCGTCGAGGCGTACCGGACCGTGCCCGCGCCGGCGGAGGCGATCGCCCCGCTCGGCGACTGGCTCGCGCGCGGAGAGGTCGATGCCGTCGCGTTCGCCTCTCCGTCCGCCGTCCGGGCGGTCGCGAGCGCCCTCGGCGAGCGGGCGCCGCTCCTTCGCGGCGTGCTCCTCGCCGCCATCGGCCCTACCACTGCTGAGGCCCTGCGCGAGCACGGCCTCACGCCGGGCGCGGAGCCCGAGCGGTACACCGGAGCGGACCTCGCGGAGGCGGTCGCGGCGAGGCTCGGCCCCGGGTAGATCTTCGAGCCGAGGGTCTGCGCATGACGACTGAGCTGGACATCGGGGAGACCCTCATCCGCATCCGGGTGCCGCTCGAGCGGTCGGACGGCGAGGCCGGTCCTCCCGACGACTGGCTGTGGGCGGAGCCGCTCGGCGCGGGGCGGTACCGGGTGGAGAGCTGCCCGTTCTTCGCCTACGGCATCTCGCGGGACGACGTGGTCCTCGCGGCCACCGAGGGCGAGGGCGGCGGCGCGGTCGACGAGGACGCGCCCCGGCTCGACGACGTCGTCGAGAAGTGCGGCCACCGCACGCTGCGGCTCGCGCTCGATCCGGGCGCGGAGCTGTCCGACGAGGGCGTGCAGACGTTCCTCGAGCGGCTCCTCGAGCACGGTTGCACGCACGAGGCGCTGCGCCCGAAGCTGGTCGCCGTCGACGTGCCGCCCGAGGTGGACGTGGCCCGGGTCGCGGAGGTCCTGCAGGACCGCGCGAACGAGGGGCTGCTGGTCTGGGAGTGGGCGGATCCGAGGCCCTGCTGAGGGATCACGAGCGGGCGCCGCCCTCAGGAAATCCGAGGACGACGCCGCCGGCCTCAGCGCCCCTTCTTCGCGGCCGCCCGGCGCTCCTTGCGCGCCTCCTTCTCGGCGCGGCGGCGGGCGAGGAACCCCTGCTTCTCGGCGCGCGGCGCGGCCGGCGCGGCGGCGGGGGCACCGGCGCGCGGGGGCGCAGCGCGAGGCGAGGAGCTGGCGGACGGAGGCGGCGCGGCGCCGGCCGCCGCGGTCCGCGCGACGCGCGGCTCACCCGGGCGCTTCGGCGCGAGGGTCCAGTGGAAGAGCCGCTTCACGACGAGCGTCGCGTAGGCGCCCGGCGGCAGCGTGAACGCCACGTTCACCCGCAGGCGACCGCGGTTCAGCTCGTCCCGCTTCGCCTCGCCGACGGCGAGCCGGCCGGGGAACACCAGGATCGGGCGCTCCTCGGGGTCGAAGTGGATCTCGGGCGTGCCGGGCACGGCGAGATCCGCGAGCGTCTGGCCCTCGCGGCGGAGCACCGAGAGCGCGGCGCTCTCCACGGCCGGATCCGAGAACTTCGTCCCCGGGCCGAGGAGCGGGAAGCTCCGCTCGTGCAGCAGCCGCGCCTGCGCGGCGTCGAGCTCGCGCGGGAACAGGAGCGAGCCCGCCTGGTAGCGGATGGACACGAGGCGCTGAATCCCGACGACGTCCTTCAGGTACTGCTTCACGCCCTCGTTCCACAGCCAGCTCTGGTAGGCGAACACCTGGAGCGCGCGCCAGCGCGGCTCGGTCCGCAGGAGCGCGCCCCGGTAGTCGCTGGGGTTCTTGCGCAACCACCGCACGACCGCCTCGTAGCGCTCGGCGCCGGGGTAGGGGTTCCTGCGATCCCACTCGCCCCAGTGCTCCTTCCAGAACCCCTTCACCCGCGCGTCGTCGGAGGCGTCGAGCTCGCTCGGGTGCGCGAGGACGTTCCGGAGCGCGAGCTCGAAGTCACCGCGCATGAGGTCCTTCACGATGAAGCCCTGGCCGTGCTTCAGCGCGCCGAACCGCTGCGAGTCGAAGTAGTTCACGACCCCCAGGCGGCGGACCTCCGCGATGGAGGCCGTGAGGCGGGCGACGTCGTCCTCGGAGAGATCGCGGACGGTCACGGCGAAGCGGTTCGAGGTCGTGTTCTCCGCGGAGATCGCCTCGCGGGACCGCCCGAGCGGCTTCAGGCGGAGATCGGGATCCTGCAGCTCGATCTCGCGGCGGTGGATCGCGATGAGCTGGGTGGTGCGCCCCTGCTTGTCCTTGAGGCCGCAGAAGCTCACGGCCGCGCGGGGGATCTTGAACTGCTTGCAGATGCGCTCGACCGCGTCGAACGTGGAGAGCTTCTGCTTGTCCATCAGGTAGACGTAGTGCGAGCCCTTCGGGTCCTCGTCGAAGCGCCACGACTCGGAGACCTGGAAGTCCTCCGGCTTCTGCTTGAGCTTCATGCGCGCTCCCTACCACGGAACGACCGCCGGGGCGCGGTGCGGGGGGTGGCGCCGCTCCCCTGGCCGGGTGTATGGACCCCGTCCGACCCCGTGCGGCGTGCGCCCGTGGGGCCCGGGGGCGGGTCGATCTCGGAGGTCCGAATGGGCATGGGAGAGCTTCTCGTCGTCCTCTTCATCGTGGTGCTCTTCTTCGGCGCGAGCCGCTTGCCCGCGCTCGGGGAGGGGCTCGGCAAGGCGCTGCGCAGCCTGAAGGGTGCGGTGAGCGGGGAGGGGGTCTCGGGGGGCGGAGAGAAGGCCCGAAAGGTCCCTCCGCGCGAGCTCGGTCCGGGCAGCAGCGAGGGTGAGACCGGAGGGGACGAGCGCTAGTCGAGCGGAGCGCGGCGCGGGAGCACGTCCGGGCGATCCCGGGAAGCGGCCGGCTAGGCCGTCTTCTGCCGGAAGAACAGGACGATCGACAGACAGTGGAACTCGTCGTCGCTCGACTGCGTGACCACGCGGTCCACGACCTCGAGGTCGGCGTTCGAGCGCATCCAGCGCGTGACGGTCTCGCCGAGCTCCTCGCGTTCCTTGGCCTTGGTCGCGGAGAAGACCTTCACCCCGGTGAACTGCTGCATCGCGCTCTCCCCTGTCTCTGACGCCTCGCCCCTTTGCGGCGCGACCGACCCGAAAAAGTATTGCCGACGCATTTTGCACTGTCAAACCTGCGACGCCGATAACACTCGATGTCTCCTCGCGGTTTTTGGGGTCCGCGCCCCCGCCGCGGCTTTTGCTCGGCGGTTTCGGCGTCCCTAGGTTCAGGCCGAGCGGAGGGGTCATGCGGCCGAAGAAGGGCTTCGCGGTCGAGTTCATCAACCGGATCCGGACGATGGATCCCTCGGAGCTGAACGCACTCATCGTGCGTGAGGCGGGGGAGGACCTCGCCCAGTTCTTCCTGTCCTACAGCGCGAGCCTCATCTCCCGTGATCCCGAGAAGGTCCTCGAGAACACCTCGAGCCTCATGTTGATGGGCTATCTCATCCGCGCGGCCGAGGACCGTCGCGAGCACCGCCACGAGCAGGCGGTCGCCCTCGCCTGATCCTTCTCAAGCTCCCGCGCCCCGTGCTAAGCACGCGACGGCCCAGCAGAGGCCGGGGGCGCCATGCTCATCGATCTCCACGTCCACAGCCATCACTCCCGCGGCGGCACGCTCGCGCCGCGCGATGCGCTCCGCCGCGCGAAGGAGGCCGGGCTCGACGGGGTGGCGTTCACGGACCTGAACACGCTCGACGGCCTCGACGAGATCCGCGCCGCGGGCCGGGACGAGGGCCTGCTCGCGCTCGTGGGCGTCGAGGTCTCGACGGATCGCGGCCACTACCTCTGCTTCTTCCCCGATCCGTCGAAGGTCCCGGCGCCGCCGCAGGCGTTCGGGTCCGCGACCCCGTGGCCGGTGCGCGACGTGCTCGCGAAGGTGCGGGCGCTCGGCGGCGTGGCGGTGGCGGCGCACCCCTACGACAAGACGATCGACCGGCCGAGCGGGGACTTCATCTTCACGCTCGAGGGGCTCGCCGCGATCGAGGGCTTGAACGCGCGCGTCACGGCCGCGGCGAACGACCTCGCGGTCGAGGCCGCGGACCACATGACCCTGCCGTGCACCGGCGCGTCCGGCGCGCACGCCTCGCTCGACGAGATCGGGAAGGCCGCGACGCTGTTCCGTGACCCGGTGACGAGCGAGGCCGACCTCGTGGCGCAGCTCAAGGCCGGGACGGTCTTCTGCGTCGCGATGGGCGTCACGCCGCAGCCCGCGTCAGCGGGCGACCGTCGCGAGCGGCGCGACGACCGCGGCGGGCATGGCCACCGGGGCGGTCATGGCGGAGGTCACGGCGGGCGCCGCGAAGGCGGCGGGAACCGCGGCGGCCATCGCGACCGCGGCGGGCGCCGGTAGAGAGCCCCACCGCAGGCCGGATCCGTACTGCCTCCGTACGCCGAGCAGCGGAGCGACGAGTCCGCCCGGCGCAGGCCGGGATCGTGCGCCGTACGCTAGCGCTCCCAGCGGACCAGTCGATCGTCCTGCAAGAACGCGCGGCGCTTGCCGCCCGCCCACGACCACTCTTCCGTCCCCGCGGGCCGGTCGATGCGCTTCCGCTCCGGGAGGCCCCACGCCATCTCCAGCGCGCGCGGGCTCATGCCCTCGGCGGGCTCCTTCTTGAGGATCGCGGCGCGCTGGTCCGGGGGGAGGCCCCGGAAGAACGAGGAGGGATCCTCGACGGAGAGGATCTGCTCGACCTCGGCGCGGACGTCGGCGTAGCTCGCGGCGGTCTGCGGGAGGACCACGACGAGCGGCCGCGACTCGCCGGCCGCCTCGACGTAGACCCACGGGCTGTATCGCGGCGTCATCACCACGCGGCGCGCGATGAGCCAGCCGGTCGGGAACTCCACCTCGCGCAGCCGGACCGCCGTCCCGGGCGGGAGGATCCGCTCGGGCGTGGGCGGGGCGATCGGCGTGCCGCCGGTCGTCTCGATCATGTCGAGCTCGGCCGGCGACTGATCGGTGAGCAGCATCTTGGACCGGTCGCCCCAGAACGGCGCGACGTAGGCGGCGACGCGCAGGTAGCGCTGCTGCCCGTCGAGCTCCTGGTGGACGCGGGTTCGCTCGGTGTCGGGGATGGCCGCGTGCGGCGCGCAGGCCGCGAGGGCGAGGAGGGCGGGGACGAGGAGGGGAGCGCGTCGCATGCACCATTCTTCGCAGAGCCCCGCCCCGCGCACAAGCGAGGCTCCGTCGGCGCTCGAGGTGCCGCGAGGCCGATCGGGTCGGCGCGGCCGGAGAGCGGGGCCGCGCGCTCGCACCCGTCTACTTCCGCTCGGCGTTCTTCCCTTCCTCGATGAGCTCGCGGACGCGCTGCCCGCCCTTGTGACCCAGCTCCGAGTAGCCCTTCGAGCCGAGCTGCTCCTTGCGCGCCTCGCCTCCGAGGCGGCCTGCCTCGCGTACCGTCATGTTGCCGCTCGCGCGGCGCTGTCCCTTGTCCCGGTCCGGCATGTGCGACTCCCTGTCCTCCTGAGGATGGGCCAAAGCTGAGGGTGGGCCCTCTGCGGGGCAAGGGCGCGCGCGCATAAGCTTCTCCCGCCGACGCACCGGGCGCGCCGGCGGGCGCTCCTCGGGGCGGCGCAGGCGGTCGCTCACCGTTACGCTTCAGGCCATGGCGCGGCTGAGCGACAACGCCCTTCACGTCCTGGAACGCCGCTACCTCCTGCGCGACGAGCACGGCGCCGTGGTCGAGACGCCGGAGGCCCTGTTCCGGCGCGTCGCCCGGGCGGTCGCCGCGGCGGAGCCGCCCGGCGAGCGCGATCGAGCCGCCGAGCGGTTCGAGGCACGCATGACGGGGCTCGAGTTCCTGCCCAACTCGCCGACCCTGATGAACGCGGGCCGGACGCACGGCCAGCTCGCCGCCTGCTTCGTGCTGCCCGTGGAGGACGACCTCGCAGCGATCTTCGACGCGCTCAAGTGGGCGGCCCTCATCCACCAGTCCGGCGGAGGCACCGGCTTCGCGTTCTCGCGGCTGCGGCCGCGCGGCGACGTGGTGAAGACCACGCACGGCGTCGCGAGCGGTCCGGTCTCGTTCATGCGCGTCTACGACGCCGCGACCGAGATCATCAAGCAGGGCGGCGTGCGGCGCGGGGCGAACATGGCGGTCCTCTCCGCCGCGCATCCGGACGTCGTCGAGTTCGTGGACGCGAAGCGCGGCCACGGCCTCGAGAACTTCAACCTCTCCGTCGCCGCGCCCGACACGCTGTTCCACGCCGCGTCGCGCGGCGAGCCGTGGCCGCTCCGCCATCCGAGGAGCGGGGCGGTGGTGCGGACGATCGACGCGCGGGCGCTGCTCGACAGGATCGCGGAGGCGGCGTGGGCGTCGGGCGAGCCGGGCCTCCTCTTCCTCGACCGCGTCGAGGCGGCGAACCCGACCCCCGACCTGGGACACTTCGAGGCGGTGAACCCGTGCGGCGAGCAGCCGCTGCTGCCCTTCGAGGCGTGCACGCTCGGCTCCGTGAACCTCGGCCGCTTCGAGCGGGGCGGCCGCGTGGACTGGGACGCGCTCGCCGCGTGCGTGCGGGACGGCGTGCGCTTCCTCGACGACGTGCTCGACGTGAACGTCTGGCCGCTGCCGCAGATCGCGGAGATCTCGCACCGCAACCGGAAGGTCGGGCTCGGCGTGATGGGCTGGGCGGATCTGCTCGTCCGCCTCGGGACGCCCTACGACGCGCCCGAGGCGCTCGCGCTCGCCGACGAGGTCATGGGCTTCGTGCAGCGCGAGGCCCACGCCGCGAGCGAGGAGCTCGCGCGCGAGCGCGGCCCGTTCCCTGGCTTCCCCTCGAGCGCGCTCGCGCGGGACGGCCGCCCGCCGCGCCGGAACGCGACCGTCACGACGATCGCGCCGACCGGCACGCTCGCGCTCATCGCGGGCTGCTCCTCCGGCATCGAGCCGCTCTTCGCGCTCGCCTACGTCCGCCGGGCGCTCGACGACTCCGAGCTCCGCGAGGAGCACCCCCTCGTCGCGCGGGCCCTCCACGAGGCCGGCGCCGGCGCGGCGATCTCCTCGGTGCGCGCGGCGGGACGCGCGCGCGGGATCGTGGGCGTGCCGGACGCGGTCGCGCGGCTCTTCGCCACCGCCTACGACGTCTCGCCCGAGGCGCACGTCCGGATGCAGGCGGCCTTCCAGCGCCGCACCGACAACGGCGTCTCGAAGACCATCAACCTGCCCCGCGACGCCGTCGTCGGCGACGTGGCGCGCGCGTATGCGCTCGCGTTCGAGCTCGGCTGCAAGGGGATCACCGTCTACCGCGACGGCTCGCGCGAGCAGCAGGTGCTCACGAGCGGCGCCACGCGGAACGGCGAGGAGTGTCCGCAGTGCGCGTCCGCCCTCACCCGGGCCGGCGGCTGCATGACGTGCGGTCACTGCGGCTGGGCGAGCTGCGAGACGACCGAGTGAGGTGAGCCGTGCCTCGCTGCCGCGCCCGGGCCATCCGGGGCCGGCGGTCGTTCCGGGCGGGGCGCGGGAGGGGAGCCCTCGCTCGCATACGCGTCCTGCGCGGACGCGTCACGTCGTCACGGGAGTGGTAGGGGCCTTCCACCGACATTACAGACAGTGCCGGACGTCGGGAGAAGTCGCCGTCAGGGAGGTCCCCGATGAGAGCGATCGTCGCGGATGATCACGAGGTGGTGCGGCGGGGCGTGCGTGCCCTCGTCGAGTCGCACCCCGGCTGGACGGTGTGCGGCGAGGCCTCGAACGGACGGGACGCCGTCCGGCTCGCTCAGGAGCTCCGCCCGGACGTCGTGGTGCTCGACGTCACCATGCCCGACCTGAACGGGCTCGAGGCGACGCGCGAGATCCGCTCGACGGTGCCCGGCACCGAGATCGTCCTCCTCACGGTGCACGACTCGGATCAGCTGCTCGATCAGGCGCTCAGCGCCGGCGCCCGCGGCTACGTCCTCAAGGAGGACGCCGCCCGTCACCTCGTGGACGCCATCGACGCGCTGTCCCGCCACACCCCGTACCTCACGGCGCGCGGGGCGGAGCGCCCGGCCGCCGTTCCGGCCGCGGAGGCGGGCCGGAACGCCGCCGTGTCGCGCGGAGGCCGCGTCACCTCCCTCACGCAGCGCGAGCGCGAGGTGCTCCGGCTGCTCGCGCAGGGCGAGTCGAACCGCGAGGTCGGCGAGCAGCTCTCCATCAGCGCGAAGACGGTCGAGACCCACCGGGCGAACGTCATGCGGAAGCTCGGCGCGAGCTCGATCGTGGACCTCGTCCATTACGCCATCCGCAACGGCATCGTCGTGCCGTGACGTGACCGCGCGGCCTGCGGAGAGCCTCGGGGGCCGCGGTCGCGAAGCCGCAGGCGACGGCGCGCGCCAGTCCCCGGCTTGCCGCCGAGGCGTCCCGTGGGGGCGGGCGGCGATCGTGCGCAGACGGCTCCGGAGGGGGCGCGCGTCGCGGATGGGGCCTGCGTAGACGATGGCGACGCGCTCCGACACCGACCCAGCGTCGACCGGCGCCGAGCGGCGGGCCGACCCGATCGCGTCGGCGGCCGAGCAGCTCCTCGCGGTGGGCGCCGCGGAGCTCGACGCCGCGGTGGACGCAGTCCTCCGGCACGCGGTCCTGCACGTGGGCGCGGAGCGCGGGGCCGTCGTCCTCCTGGGCCGCGAGCAGAGCCTGGCGCTCGAGCGGTCCTGGGCGGCCCCCGGCGTGCCGCCGGTCCGGGAGCAGCTCGACGCGCCCTGGGTCCGCGCCGAGATCCAGGCGGGCAGGGTGGTCGCGCTGTCGTCCACGGACGATCTCCCGTCCTCGGCGGAGGCGGAGCGGCGGATCGCCCGGAAGAGCGGCATCCGCTCGGCGCTGTTCGTGCCCCTCGTGTGCGCGGGGCACCCGGTCCTCGGGTGGGCGGGGTTCGTCACGCTCTCGCGGCCGCGCCCCTGGGCGGCGGGGGTCATCGAGGACGCCCGCCGGCTCGCGACGCTCCTCGCCGCCGCGCTCCTGCGGCTCCGCGCCGAGCGCGAGCGCGACGAGCAGGCCCGGCTGCAGGCCCTCGCGCTCGAGGTCTCGTCGGGCTTCATGGACCTGCCTCCCGAGCGCGTCGTGGAGGGCGTCGTCGGGGCGCTGCGGCACACCGCGCGCGCGCTCGAGGCGGATCGCGGGTCCGCGTGGCTCCTGGAGGACGAGGGCGGCGTCGTGATGCGCCTGCTCGCGTCCTGGCCGCCGGACGCCGGGCTCCCGGAGCGCGGCGCGCGGGACGAGAAGCCCTGGCTCGGCGCGATCCTCGAGCGTCACCTCCGCGAGCACCGGCCGTACGCGCTGCACACGATAGACGAGCTCCCGCCGACCGCCGAGGCGGATCGCCAGCGCCTGCGCGCGCTCGACGCCGAGGCGCTCGCGGCCATCCCGCTCCGCGCCGGCGATCGCGCGCTCGGCTGGCTCGCCTTCTCGTGCCGGCGGCCCCACGCGTGGTCGGCGCACGCGCTCGCGAACACCCTCATCGTCGGGGACGTGGTCGGCGGCGCGATCGCGAGGGCTCGCGACGCCGAGCGGATGCGCGCGAGCGAGCTCGGCGCGCTTGCGTCGCGGGACCTCCTCCAGTCGACGATCGACGCGCTGTCGGCGCACGTCGCGATCACCGACGCGGAGGGGACCGTCCTCGCGGTGAACGCCGCCTGGCGGCGCTTCGCGGACGAGAACGGGCTCGCGATGCCGCGCCACGGGCTGGGCGCGAGCTACGTCGCCGAGTGCGAGGCCGCGGCCGCGAACGGCTGCGCGGAGGCCGCGGCCGTGAACGGCGCCATCGGCGCCCTCGCCGCCGGCCGGCTCGACGACTACCGCGTCGAGTACGCGTGCCATGGCGCGCAGCGGCCGCGCTGGTTCCAGCTCCGCATCACGCGCTTCGGAACGCCCAGCGCGACCCGGCTCGTGTTCGCGCACGAGGAGGTCACGGAGCTCAAGCAGTCCGAGGAGCGGCTCCACGCGCTCACCGGCCAGATCCTGCACGTGCAGGACGGCGAGCGGCGGCGCATGGCGCGCGACCTGCACGACGGGGTCGCCCAGCAGGTGTTCGCGATGTCGCTCGAGCTCGCCCGGGCGCGCGGACGCGCCGAGGACCCCGAGGTCCTCCGATCGCTGCAGGAGTGCGAGGCCCTGTGCCGGATGGTGCTCCAGGACCTGCGCACCGTCGCGCACGTGCTCCACCCGCCGATGCTCGACGTGGTCGGGCTCGTGCCGGCGCTCGACTGGTTCGTCCGCGGCTTCGCGGCCCGCAGCGGGATCGACGTGGCGTTCCGGTCCGAGGGCGTCGAGCGGCTCGCCCCCGAGACGGAGCTCGCGCTGTTCCGGGTGGTGCAGGAGGCGCTCGCGAACGTCCAGCGCCACTCGGGGAGCCCGTCCGCCCAGGTGTCGCTGACGCAGGGGGAGGGCGAGGTGGTGCTCGTGATCCGCGATCAGGGCCGGGGCATCCAGCTCGGCCCCGGCGCGCTCGTCGGCGTGGGCGTGGGAGGGATGCGCGAGCGGATCCGCCAGCTCGGCGGCACGCTGCGGATCGTGGGCGGGGCGGAGGGGACCGAGATCCGCGCCACGGTGCCCGCGCGCGTTCCCTGATCGAGGGCGCCCGCTTCGCGTCGCGAATCTCGAATCGCGCCGGCCCCTCAATCCCCGCGCACGGCCCGCTCGCCCAGCTCGCGCGAGCGCCGCGTCGCGGCCTCGACCGCCGCGATGAGCGCGGCGCGCAGCCCGCCCTGCTCGAGCACGTGCACGCCCGCGATGGCCGTCCCGCCCGGGCTCGTCACCTGGTCCTTCAGGCG
The DNA here is from genome assembly GCF_022690745.1 of Anaeromyxobacter sp. SG64. Taxonomy (NCBI): domain Bacteria; kingdom Pseudomonadati; phylum Myxococcota; class Myxococcia; order Myxococcales; family Anaeromyxobacteraceae; genus Anaeromyxobacter; species Anaeromyxobacter sp. SG64. Next base: position 16,353 of record NZ_JALCZB010000064.1, read on the forward strand.
GCCCGGGTGCTCGCCCGTCTCGAGCACCAGCTTCGCGGAGCCGAGCACGGTCTGGGCGGCGAGCGCCATCGCCACGGAGCGGGCGAGCCCGACCTTCACCCCGCCGTCGGCGAGCGCCTCGATGACGAGGAACAGGAACGCCGGTCCCGAGCCGGAGAGGCCGGTCACGGCGTCGAGGAGCGGCTCCTCGACGACGACCGTCGTACCGACGGACTGGAAGAGCGCGCGGGCCTGCTCGAGGTCGGCGTCGGTGGCGTGCGCCCCGCGCGCGAGCGCGCTCGCGCCGGCGCCCACGAGGGCGGGCGTGTTGGGCATCGTCCGGACGATGCGGACGCCGGCGCCGAGCTTGCGGGCGATCGCCGCGATCGAGACGCCGGCGGCGATCGAGATCACGAGCTTGCGGTGATCCACCGCCGGCGCGATCTCGTCGAGGAGCTGCTCCATCGTCTGCGGCTTGACGGAGAGGACGACGATGTCCGCCTGCTCGGTCGCCTCGAGGTTCGAGGCGACCGTCGTGACGCCGTAGCGCTTCGCGATCTCGTCGCGCCGCTCCGAACGGAGCTCGGCGCACAGGATCTCGGCGGCGGTCGCCGTCCCCGCGCGGAGGAGCCCCTTCACGAACGCCTCGGCCATGTTTCCGGTGCCGAGGAACGCGATCTTCTTCCCGAGTGCCATCGGGGAAGCCTAGACGACCCGGCGGGATTCGTGAACAGCCAACGAGCGAAGCGCCTCCGGGTGGGCGTCGCGCGCTCGAGACCGCGCGTTCCCGGGCCCGGCCAGAGGGGTGAGGCGCCGGCCGTGCGCGCGAGGGCTGCTCCATGGAGCGCGCTACCCGATGATGAAGTCCTCCTTCGCCACCGGGCCCCGCGTGAACCGGTCGAGCGTGAACTGCTCGAAGATCTCGTGCTTGCCCTTGCCGGTGAGCCAGTCCGCGTACAGCTCCGCGACGGCCGGCGCCATCATGAACCCGTGGCCGACGAACCCGGAGAGCTGGTGGAAGTTCTCGAACCCGGCCGGGCCGAGCACCGGGTTGTTGTCGGGCGTGACGTCGTAGCAGCCCGCCCACTGCCTGAGGACCCGCGTCCCGGCGAGCACCGGGATGCAGTCGATCGCGGCGCGCGCGAACCGCGCGAGGAAACGGAGCGTCGACCCCTGCACGACGCCCTCCGGCTCCAGCGGATCGCCCATGCCGCCCACGAGCTCGCCGCGCTGGGACTGCGAGAAGTAGAGGCCGTTCCCGAGGACCGACACGAGCGGATCGAGCCACGGCTTCATCGGCTCCGTGACCAGGATCTCGTGGCGCGTGGGGCGGTTCGGGAGCGCCACGCCCGCGAGCGCGGCCACCTCCTTCGACCAGGCCCCGGCGGCGACCACCACGAGATCGCAGGCCACGCGGCCGCGGTCCGTCACGACGGCGGTGACCCGCCGCTCGGCCGTCTCGAAGCCGGTGACCCTCGTGAAGGTCGCGATGCGCGCGCCGGCCGCCTCCGCCTGGCCGGCGTAGCCCCACAGGAACGGCCAGGGGAAGACCACCCCGTCGTCGGGGTTGTACGAGGCCGCGAGGAAGCGCGACGGATCGAGCTCCGGCACCACCTCGAGCGCCTGCGCCCGGTCGATGACGCGGGTGCGCAGCCCCTCCTCGCGGTGGAGCTCGGCGTTGCGCTCGATGCGCTCCACCTGCTCCGGCGTGGGGGCGAGGAACAGGTACCCGCCGCGCCGGAACCAGACGTTCACGCCCATGTCCACCGCGAAGCGGTCGCAGAGCTCGAGCGAGCGGCGCGCGAGGCGGATCATCGTGGGGGTCGTCCACTGCGCGCGGACCCCGCCGCCGTTCCGGCCCGAGGCACCCGCGTTGAGGTAGGCGCGCTCCAGCACGAGCACGTCCTTCGTGCCGCGCCGGGTGAGCTCGTAGGCGAGGGCGAGGCCCATGATGCCCCCGCCGACGATGACGACGTCGGCGCGCGCGGGCAGCGGCGCGAGCTCGGCGGCGGGCGTTCGCGCCTCGGCCGGGTGGACGGGCACGCCGTCGTCGATGGGGAGGTCGGCCGGCTCGATCGCCGCGAGCGCGCCGAGCGGCGCCGGCCGGTAGGGCGGCCGCACCGTGAAGGGCAGCACCTCGGCCGGCGTGGCGCCGAGCCGGAGCAGCTCGCGGGCGACGAGGGCGACGCAGCTCTTCCCCTGGCAGGGCCCGGTGCCGAGCCCCGTGTAGCGCTTCACCGACTCGAGATCGCGGTTGCCGGCCTCGAAGGCGCGCCGGACCTCGTCGAGGAGCACGTCCTCGCAGCTGCACACGAAGGTCTTCGTCATCGCGCGGCCTCCCCCGCCCGCCGGCCCGCCTCGGCCGCGCGCGCGCCGTCCATCGTCCCCGTCACCTCGCCCGCCGCGAAGAGCCCGTCGACGCCGGTCCGCCCGTCGGCGGCCACGCGCAGGGCGAACACGCCCGTGGTCGCGTCGAGCACGAGCTCCGCGCCGAGCTCGCGCGCGAGCTCGGTCGCCGGCGCGGGAGGGGTGGCCACGGCGACGACGTCGACCGGGATCCGCTCGCCCGCGAGCTCGAGCGCGCGCACGCGCGCGCGGCCGAGGACCCGCCCGCCCTCCGCGCTCCGCAGCCGGCGGACCTCCATCCCGGCCGCGGCGAGCCGGGCCGTGAGCGCCTCCGGCTCCGCCCCCTCGCCGAGCACGATCGCGCGCCGGCCCGGGACGACCCCGTGCTCCGCGAGAGCCACCGCGAGGCCGCGGCCCCCGTACACGCCCGGTCGATCGCCGTCGGCGATGGCGGGCGGCTGGGGGTGGCCGCCCGCCGCGACCACGATGCGTCCGGGCCGCACGAGGCGGAGCCGCCGCGGCGGCCCGTCGGCGTCGAGCGCGGCGAGGGGGCTGCCGCCGTCGCGCCAGAGCCCGAGCACCGCGGTGCGCAGCGCGACCTCGCCCCCGGCCGCCGTCACCCGGGCGACCACCCGCGCCGCCCAGGCGAGGTCCGGCTCTCCCCGCAGGCCGTAGCGACAGCGGAGCCGTCCGCCCACCGCGGGCTCGGCGTCGGCGACGAGCACCCGGCGGCCCAGCTCCGCGAGGGCCTCGGCGGCGGCGAGCCCCGCGGGGCCGGCGCCCACGACGAGCGCGTCGAAGCGCTCCTCCGAGGCCGGCGCGGAGCGCTCGGCCGGGAGCGCCTCGACGTCGGGCAGCGTGCCGAGGCCCGCGAGCCGGCGCGAGAACGCCACCGCGGCGTGGTTCGCGATCCCGCTCCAGGTCATGAGGTGGTGGTGATCGAGGCCGTGCGGGTAGACGAGGTCGATCGCGCCGAGCAGGTCGTGCTGGGCCGTCGGCAGCGCGTTCTGCGTCTGCACCGTGAGTCCCTGCTGGCACGGCGTCCGGCAGGCCCGCTGGTTCGGGAGCCCGCCGGCGCGGACGAGGCAGGAGCCGCACGAGCCGGTGAGGCAGAAGGCGCCGCGCGGGCGGTGGTACTTGGCGCTGCGCGACACGAGGGGGCGCCCGTGGGCGAGGAGCGCGGCGGCGACGGGCTCGCCCCGCCGCGCGGGGATGGGCTCGCCGTCGAAGAAGATGGTGCAGTCGGGATCGAAGGTCGGGAGGCGGGGCATGGGGTCCTGGCTCGGGCGCGCGGAGAATAGCGCCGAGGCGGCCCGGCGTCTCGCCCGCGCACCGTGCCCGAAGGTGCCCTGTGGCGCGTCCGCGCGCCGCCCGGGTTATGACACACCGCGTGGCGGTCCTCTTCGTCTTCGTCGACGGCGTCGGCGCCGGGCTCCCGGACCCGGACCGGAACCCGCTCGCCCGCGCCGACCTGCTGCTGTCGCGCTTCGCGGACGGCACCGGGACGCCGCTCCCGGCCGGCGGGCGTGCCGTCCTCGCCGACGCGTGCCTCGGCGTCCCCGGTCGCCCCCAGTCGGCGACGGGGCAGACGGCGATCCTGACCGGCGAGAACGCGCCGGCGGCGGTGGGTCGTCACGTGCTCGGCTTTCCGAACGCGCCGCTCCGCGAGCTCCTCCGCGCGCGCTCGCTGTTCCGCGCGCTCGCCGCCGCGGGGCGCACCGCGGTGTTCGCGAACGCGTACCCGGTCGCCTACCTGCGCGCCCTGGGCCTCGAGGCGGACGGCGAGCCGGAGCTCGCGCTCGGGCGTCGCCGCCCGCGCGCCGCGGCGACGACGATCGCGTACGCGGCGGGGGGCTTCCGCTTCCGGACGTGGGCCGACGCGCGCGCGGGGCGGGCGCTCACCCACGACCTCACCGGGCGCCGCGCGCGAGCTCACGGCGCGGACGTGCCCGAGCGCGCGCCCGAGGAGGCGGCGGGGATCCTCGGCGCGCTGGCCGCGGGCGCGGATCTCGCGCTCGTCGAGTTCTTCGAGACCGACGAGGCCGGCCACGCGCGGTCCATGCCCGCCGCCCTCGACGCCTTGCAGCGCGTCGACGCCTTCCTCCGCGCGCTCGTCGCCGCGCTCGGGCCGGACGACGCGCTCGTCGTCGCGAGCGACCACGGCAACGTGGAGGATCTGTCCATCCGCAACCACACCCGCGCGCCGGTCCCCGTGCTCGGGTTCGGCCGCGCCGCGGCCGCGCTCGACGCCGTGCGGGACCTCACCGACCTCGCACCGCTCCTCCTCGGCCTCGCCGGGGCGCTTGCGCCGCCCGCACGCTGAACGGTAGAGGAGGGCGTGCCCCGCGTCGCGCTCGCCGCCGCGCTCGCGCTCCTCGCCGCGTGCGCTCCGCGCGCGCCCCGCGACGGGGCCGGCGCCGAGCGCGCCCTCGACGTCTCCGCCGGCGGGGCGCGCTTCCGCATCGTGTTCGGCCCGGAGGACGCCGGCGAGGCCCGGCGCGTCGCGGACGCGCTCGCCCTCGCGGCGCCGCGCGCGCAGCGCTTCGGGGCGCTCGCCGTCCCGGTGACCATCACCCTCCACCCCAGCCACGCGGCGCTCGAGCGCGCCGCGTCGCGGCCGGGCTACCCCTGGCTGAGGGCCTGGGCGCGCTACGCCACGATCGAGCTGCAGTCCCCGCGCACGTGGGGAGGGCTCGGCGGGCTCGTCGGCGCGCGCCGCGGCCGGGTCGCCGAGCTCCTCGCGCACGAGCTCGCCCACTGCGCGATGTGGCAGCGCGCGGGCGACGCGCAGACCTGGCTCTACAAGGGCATCCCGCGCTGGTTCACCGAGGGGCTCGCGAGCGTCGCGGCGGGGCAGGAGCGGCGCCACGCGGCTCTCGCGGACCTCGCGCGCTTCTACGACGGCGCGGCGCCCTCCGCGGCAGGGGGCGCTGGCGGCCCGGATCCGCTCTCCGAGTCGGAGGCGCTGTACCTCCGCCAGGCGGAGCTCGTCTACGGCGCCGCGCACCACGCGTTCGGATTCCTCGTCGCGCGCTACGGCGACGCGCGCGTGCGGGCCGTGCTCGACGGGATGGGCGCGGGGCTCTCGTTCGCGTCCGCCTTCCGCGCCGCCGTCGGCCTCGAGCCCGAGGCGTTCGAGGCGGAGTTCCGGCGCTACGTCGCGTGGCGCGGCTTCGAGCGCTGAGCTCAGGCCCGGCGCACGACGCTCGCGACCAGCCACAGCCTGTCGCCGTAGGCGCGCTCCGCGCAGAGCCAGAGCCGCACCGGCTCGCCGGCCACCTGGAGGGCCGCGCCCGACTCGGGGCCCCACACCCACTCGCGCGCCTCGGCGCCCCCGCCGCTGCGGGGCGGGCCGGCCTCGGCGCCCAGCAGCGCGAGGGACACACGCACCGGGTCCGCCGGCTCGGCGCCGACGACCTCCATGAGCGTCACGAGCCCCTCGCGATCCGCCTCGAGGTGGGCGACGGCGGCGAGCTCGCCGTCCTTCCGGAAGCAGACGTCCGGCTCGGAGAGATCGATGTTGAGGAGGCGGCGCCGCTCGGCGTCGAGCCCGATGGGCGTCGCGTAGGGCGTCCAGCCCGCGCGGAGGAACGCGTCGAGGGCGCCGCGGCGCGGCTGGAGGAGGACGGAGTCGAGCGTGGGGACGGGGAGGGGCAGGCTCACGGCGCCACCCCCGGACTGCGCGGGGAGGCGCCCGAGGGGGCCTCGGACCAAGGCGCGGGCAGGATCGGGCTCCGCTCGCTCGCGCGGGCCACCCGCTGCAGCTCGATCTCGCCGACGAGCGCGGCAGGGGCCACGGTCGACACCGGCACGTAGCCGCTCTCCGCGCCGCAGTAGCCGTTGAACACCTTCACCTCGCGTGTCGTCGCCATCACCTTGTTCACGCTGGTGAGCGGCGTCCCGACGAGCTCCACGCCGCGCACGAGCACCTCCTCGCCGGTCCTCGCGTCCACCCGGTAGACGAGCCGCGGGGTCCCCTTGAACGCCTGGTAACCGTAGGACATCGTGTTCGTGTCGCCTCCCGTGACGTCGCGGATGACGAGCCCGTAGGGCTTCCCCTGGCGGCGGGCCTCCTTCATGAGCAGGCGCTTCAGCTCGTCGTGCGACACCGTCCGCCGCGACTCGACGACGAGGTTCGCCATCCGCGCGGTGGGGCTCCGCCCGCCCTGGCTGCGGCCGTGGCCGTTCGAGCGCTCGAACGGGCGCACCGGCTTTCGCGAGAGCAGGTAGGTCACGAGCCGGCCGTCCTTCACGAGCACCGTGCGCTGCGCGGCGACGCCCTGATCGTCGAACGCGTAGCTGCCGTTGAGCGCCGTGCCGGCGGCGCTCTCCAGCGTCGGGTCGTCCACGATCGAGAGGAAGGCGGGGAGGATCTGCTGCCCCACCTGCCCCTTGAACGTCTGACCCTCCTTGTCGTCGTCGACGCGCTCACCCTCCAGCCGGTGTCCGACCACCTCGTGGAAGAGCACGCCCGCCGCCTCGGGCTCGAGGATCGCGGGCCCGGTGTACGGATCGATGGCCGGCGCCTTGCGCAGGGCCTCGAGCTCCGCGGCGACGGCGTCGACGGCCTCCCGGACCTCGCCCTCCGATGGGAGCGCGGCCTCCGTGCGCGCGTAGAAGTCGCGCCCGTCCTCGAGGAGCTGGCCGTCCGGCGCGCGGGTCACCGCCTGCAGGTGGACGAGGTAGAGCGTCCGCTCCGTGACGAGGGCGGACCCCTCGCTCGAGGCGAACCAGCGGACCTGCCTCTCCGCGGTGATCCGGAGGGAGGCGTCGAAGATCGCGGGGTGCGCCCGGAAGCGCGCCGTGGCCTCGCGCGCGAGCGCCTTCCAGCGCTCGCGGTCGAGGGGGAAGGGCAGGGGAGCGTCGACGTGGCGCGAGGCCGCCTCGCGCGTGAAGCTCGGGGCGCGCGCGGGATCGTCCTGCCGGTACACCTGGCGCGAGCGCTTCTTGAAGTACGACGACAGCGCCTCCTTGAGCTTCTCGTCGGTCGCGAGCCACAGCGCGTTGCGCAGCGCCGTGGTGTCGCCGTCGAGCGGCGCCTCCTTCGGCGCGTACCAGCTCGGCCCCTCGCCCATGACGAGGAACGGCCCCTCGTCCGGCGCGGACGAGTCGAGCTCGTAAGAGCCGACGCGCAGATCGACGAACAGGTTGCGGTCGCGACGCGCGTCGTCCTCGAAGAGCGCTCCGAAGCGCGCGCTGATCTGGTGGCGCGCCACGTCCGTCACCTGGTAGCCGATGAAGTACGGCGCGTCGTAGCCCTCGATCCGCAGCCGCTCCATCGAGCGGGAGAGCTCCGCCTGCATGGCGCCGAGGATGGCCAGCCGCTCGTCGGCGACCGCCTGCGCGGGCGGGTGAGGGGGGGCGGGTGCGGCGGCGACCGCGAGGGCGGCGGCGAGGGCGGCGGCGAGCATCGCCCGTGACTTAGCACGGGGCCCCGGGCGGCGCGGGCTCGGATCGTCCTCCGGGGCGGCCGCGGCTCGGCGGCCGGCCGGGCGAGCTTTCGCCCCGTCCCCCACCGCGCGTGCGTTCGCCTGGCGGTGCACGGCTCCGGAGTCCCGCGAAGCGTGCAGACGCGCGCGAGCGGAGCCGCGCGGTGCCGCTCGTGCCCCGCCCTGTTCACCGGTTGGGAAATCCGTTTCTCCCTCCGCTCGCCGAGCTCGCGGCCGGCGCGTCGCCGGGGGGGAGGCGCGCGCTGGCAAGACCGTTGCTATCTCGTTTCGGTGGGTCCGGGGTGCCGGGCGCGGGGTCCTGAAGGCGGACGGGGAGGCGGGGCGTGAGAGCGGTGGCGGTGGGACTTCTGATCGAGGAACAGCGGGGCGAGATCGCGTCGGCTTGGCGGGGGACGGTCGAGCACGAGCTCGGCGGAGAGCCGGCGATCGGGTTCGCGGTGGGGCCGCTGCTGCGGGAGATGGCGCTCGCCCTCCGGGGCGACGCCCCGCCGTCCCGCGCGCGCTCCATGGAGGACGGGCTGCAGCGCTGCGCAGTGCTCGTCCGCTCGGGCGCCCAGGGGGCGCGCGTCGCGCGGGAGTTCAAGCTCCTGCACCGCGCCGTCTGGGACACGCTCCGCGCCTCGGGGCGAATCATCGCGGCGGACGAGCGCCGCGCGGTCGACGAGTGGCTCGACGAGGCGCTCGCGGCGTCGCTCGAGCGCCTGGATCGCGTCCGCGCGCGGGTCGAGCTCCTGGAGCGCGCGCCGTCGGCCAGCCCGGTGGCCCGGCCGGCGCCCGCCCTCCAGCGGCCTCCGCCGCTGCCCTCGGCGCGCGCGCGGCAGG
>NZ_JALCZB010000065.1:0-24866 GCF_022690745.1 Anaeromyxobacter sp. SG64
GGTCCGCGCGCGCTCGGCTTCGTCGTCGCCGTCGACCGGCTCGATCCCTCCGGCCTCCACGCGGCGGCGCCCGCCGGCGAGGTGACGCTCTCCGGGCGCGGCGCGCTCTCGGGCAGCGGGCTCGAGGACCTCCGGGGGGACGCGGTCGTCTCCATCGCCCGCTCGCGGCTCCGCGCGGGCGAGCTCGGGCCGGGCGAGCTCGTCGCGCGGGCCGAGGGCGGCGCGTACGACGTGCGCCGGCTCACGCTGCGCGCCCCCGGGCTCGCGCTCGACGGCGGGCTGCGCTGGCGCCCCGGCGGCGCGGTCTCCGGGAAGCTCACGGCGGACGCCGCCGATCTCGGCCGCGCGATGCGGAACCTCGGCGCGCTCCTCGGAGCGAAGCTCCCCGCGCTCTCCGGCAGGGCGCGGGTGGAGGCGGCGCTCACGGGGACCGAGCGATCCCCGGTGCTGCGCGCGACGGCCGACGCCCCGACGCTGCGCCTCGGCGAGCTCGCGCTCCGCGGCGTGCGGCTCGAGGCGGACGCCGCCGGGCCCCTCCGGCGCCCGGTGGTGCACCTCGCCGGGACCGCCGCGGCGGTGCGCTCGGGGAGCGACGACGTCGCGCGCGGCGTGGTGCTGAGCGCGCGGCTCGAGAAGGACGAGGCGGTCGTGTCGGCGACCGCGTCGCTGCCGGCCGTCGGCGACCAGCCGCTCGCGGTCGAGGCCCGCGGCACGCTCGGCCCGCGCCGGGACCGCGTCCTCGTCTCGCGCCTCGCGCTCGCGTACCCGGGCGCCCGCTGGGAGCTCACGCAGCCGGCGACGGTCCGGTTCGCGGGGCCCGCGGTGGACCGGCTGGAGCTCGTCTCCGGCGAGCAGCGCGTCGCCGTCGAGGGAGGGCTCGGCGCGCGCGGGACGCTCGACGCGCGCGCGGACCTCGTCCGCGTCGACCTGACGCGCCTCCCGCCCGGCGTCATCCCGCGCGGCCTCGGCGTCGCCGGGAGCCTCACCGCCGGGGCGCGGGCGACCGGCACCACCCGCCGGCCCCTGCTCGACACCCGCTTCGAGCTCTCGGGCGGCGCGGTGCGCGGCCTCGCTGGCCTCGACGCCACGGGCACCGCGAGCTGGGACGGGAAGGGGCGACGGGCCGCCGTCTCGGTCGCGGTGCAGCGGGCGGGCGGCGGCGCCGTGGACGTCACCGCGGACCTGCCGTTGCCCCTCGACCGCTCGCCGGCGGCGCGGCTCTCGGCGCGGGTGCGGGTGGAGGCGCTCCCGGTCGCCCCCGTGCTCGCGGCCGCGGGCGCCGCCTCGTCCCTCGAGGGGATCGCCGCGCTGGACGTGACGGTGGAGGGGACGGCCGGCGCGCCCCATCTCACCGCCCAGGGGTCGCTCGAGGGCGGGTCGTACGGCGACATCGGCCCGTTCGCGATCTCGCTCACGCTCGAGGACCCGGGGGAGCGGGCCGCGCTCCATGCCAGCGCGACCTACGGCGGGGCCCCGGCGCTCGCCCTCGACGCGGCCGCCCCGCTCGATCTCTGGGAGCTCGTCGCCCGTCCCGCCGACGCGGTCGCCGCCCTTCGCAGGGCGCCCGTGGAGGTGAGCGCCGTCGTCCCGAGCTTCGACGTCGCGGCGCTCGCCGGGGTGCTCGGCCTCCCCGAGGAGCTCCAGGGCACGCTCGACGCGCGGGCGACCCTCACGGGCACCGCCAGCGCGCCGCGCGGGAACGTGACCGTCGGGCTCGCGCACGCGGTGCTCGCGGGCTACCGCGAGGTGGGCGCGACCGTCGGGGTCGCGCTCGACGCGGCGCGGGTCGGCGTCACGGGCCAGGTCACGCTCGGCTCAGACGCGCTGCTCCGGCTCGACGGATCCCTCGCGGCCCCCCTCGAGCGGCTCCTCGCCGCCGAGCGTTTGCGGAGCACGCCGCTCACGCTCGACGCGGTCGTCCCGCGCGTGCAGCTCGCCCGGGCGGCGGGCGCGGACGTGCCGCTCGCGGGCGTCGTCGAGGGGCGCGTGTCGGCGGGAGGGACGCTCGCGGCGCCGGTGGTGCGAATCGATCTCGGCGGGAGCGGGATCGCGGTGGACGGGCGGCCGCTCGGCGAGGTCTCCGTGCGCGCCACCCACGAGCGGGCGCGCACCGAGGCGCACGTCGCGCTCCGCGCGGCGGCGGGCGGGACGATGGAGGCGAGCGGCGTGCTCGAGGCGCCGCTCGGGCTCGGCGCCGGCGGGCCACCCCTGCGCTCGGCGCCGCTCGACGCGCGGGTCGTCTCGACGGGGCTCGACCTGGGAGTCCTGCCCGCGCTCCTGCCGGGCGTCGTGCGCAGCGCCTCCGGGAAGCTCACCGCCGACGTCACGGCGCGAGGCCCGCTCGGCCGGCCGCGACCGCGCGGCAAGGTCCTCCTCGCCGACGGGAAGCTCGCGATCGCCGAGTACGGGGAGTGGACCGGCGTCCTGCTCGACCTCGAGGTGAACGACGACGCGCTCGAGCTGCGCCGGCTCTCCGCGCAGCGGGGCCGCGGACGGCTCGAGGTCTCGGGGTTCGCGCACGACCTCGCGTCGGCGAGCTCTCCGGTCGAGGCGCACCTCCGGGCCGAGACGCTCACCGTGACGCGGGACGGGCAGGAGCTCGCGAACCTCGACCTCCGCGCCGACGCGACCGGGACCTACACGGCGGACGCCTTGCGGCTCGAGGTGAAGGTCCCGGGCGGCACCGTCCGCCTCCCGTCGCGGACCCCGCGCACGCTCCAGCCGCTCGAGCAGCGCGACGACATCGTCGTCGGCCGGCGCGCCATCCGCGAGCGCCGCAAGCGCGCCGAGGCCGCGGCGGAGGTCGCAGCCGGGGCCCCGGCCGCGCCGCGGGCGAAGCCCTTCACGCTCGCCGTGCACGTCGTCGCGCCCGGCCAGCTGTTCGTGAAGAGCGACAGCCCTCTCGAGAACGTCGAGCTGAAGGCGGACGTGCGCTACGAGCTCGCCGGCGCGGGCTCCTACGCCTCGGGGGAGGTCTCCGTCGTGCGCGGGTTCGTGGAGCCGATCGGCGGCCGCCACTTCGACATCACGCGCGGCCGGGTCCAGTTCACCGGCGGTCCGCCCGCCGCGGCGATGCTCGACGTCGAGGCGACCTACGACAACCCCGAGGCGGTCGTGACCGTGGCCGTCGCCGGCCCGCTGAGCGAGCCCGAGATCCGGCTCTCCTCGAAGCCGCCGATGGACGAGGGGCAGATCGCGATGCTCATCGCGACCGGCCGCACCGAGATCAAGCGCGGCTCGGGAGAGGTCGGCGCGCTCACCGGCGAGGAGGCCGGCAAGGCCGCCCTCGGCGCCGTCGCCACCCAGGCGTTCAAGAACCTGGTCGCCCAGAAGCTGCCCCTCGACACCGTCGCCCTCGACTCCGGCGCGCTGCGCGCCGGGAAGTACGTCACCGACAAGGTCTACATCGGCTACGTGCGGCGGTTCGACGCGAACGTCGAGCGCGGCGAGAACGAGAACGAGATGCGGGTCGAGTACCGCATCACGCCGCGCTGGACGGCGGAGGGGCGCTACGGCACGTCGGGATCGGGCGGCGCGAGCCTCGTCTGGTCGAAGGACTACTGACAGCGTTGCTCGCTACCCCGCGCGCCGGCTCTGCGCGTCCGGAGCGTGGAGGCGCCGCGCGCCTCGCGCCACAGCGCGCGGGCGACGAGCGCGGCGAGCACGAGCCAGAGCAGGGTGCGGACCACCGCGGTGGGGTGGAACAGGTGGTCGCGGAACCAAGGCTCCCAGCGCCGGGCCCGGACCTCGAACGCCACGTGGAAGTCCCAGATCGACGCTGCCGTGAGCGCCGCGAACAGCGTCGCGGGCGCGGCGGCGAGCGCGCCGGCGAGGAAGCCGTAGAGCGCGTACTGCGGGCTCCACACCTTGTTCGTCGCGATCCACACGACGAGCGCGAGCGCCGTCGCGAGCCGGGCGGCCCGCGCCGCATCCCCGCCCCGGCGGGCCGCGAGGAAGGTCGCCGCGGCGCCGGCGAGCGCGGCGAGCGCGAGCGGCCCCGCGGACAGCGCCTCGAGGAGCGGCCCGCGCGGGATGGCGAGGGCGTCCCAGATGGAGTTCTCCGCGCCTCGCCCGGCGTTGAACCGGAAGAACCAGCTCCACCGCTCCGGCGCCGCGAGCGCGAAGGGGAGGTTCACGGCGAGGACGACGCCGGCGAGCGCCGCCGCGTAGCGGAGGAGCGCGCGCAGGCGCGGGCCGGGCCTCGACGCCAGCGCGGCGAGGGCGGGCGGGACGAGCGCCGCCGGGAAGAGCTTCGCCGAGACGCCGAGCGCCGCCAGCGCGCCGCTCCCGGCGACGCGACCGCGCTCCTCCGCGAGGAGCGCGAGGGCGAGGAGCGCGATGGGGAGGAGATCCCAGTTGAGCCCGGCGTAATAGACGAGCGCCGGGGTCGCGCCGAGCCACCACGGGCGCGCGCCGGGGAGCCGCGCGAGCGCGAGGAGCGTCACGGCGAGGCAGGCCGCGAGGAAGAGGTAGGTGACGGTGAAGTGACCGAGCGCGCCGCCGGGGACGTACGACGGCAGCCAGAGCGCGAGCCCCAGCAGGACCGGGTACTCGATCCGATCCTCGAGGTAGGGCAGCGGGTGCGCGCCCCCGAGGTAGCGATCCCCGTGCAGCGCGATGACGTCGGAGTAGCAGTGGTGCTGGAACGACCAGAACCGGTACCCCGCCCCGGCGTGCGCCGCGCCGCGCGCGACGTTGAGGTAGCCGGCCGCGAGCCACAGGGCCGCCAGCGCGGCGGTGACGGCGAGGGAGCGGCGATCCACGGCGAGGGAATAGCACGCCGACCGGCGGCCGGTCGCGCGATGGAGCGGATGGGGCGCCGGAGGAGGTGATCGCCCCGGCGTGCATCGATGTGTAACATCGGCGCGTGGCCTCGCTCACCGGGCTCGCCCAGACGCTCGCCGACGCCGTCTCGCGCACCGGGCCGGTGGCGCCCCTCATCCTCTTCGCGGCGAGCTTCGTCGAGTACGTGTTCCCGCCGTTCCCGGGCGATCTCGTCGTCGTGCTCGGCGCCTGGTACGCGGTGCAGGGAGAGCTCTCCTGGCCCGTCACCTTCGTGTCGGTCACCGCCGGCGCGGTGCTAGGGGCCTGGGTCGACTACCGGATCGGCGCCGCCCTGGGGCGCCGCCTCGATCGGCGCCTCGCAGAGCGGCGGCCGCTCTCGGAGGAGCGGCTGCTGCGCTTCGAGGCGAGCTACCGGCGCTGGGGGGCGCTCCTCCTCGTCGCGAACCGCTTCTTCCCGGGGCTGCGCGCCTTCTTCTTCCTCGCCGCGGGCGCGTCGGGGATCCCGCTCCGCAGCGTGCTCCTCTACGGCGGCCTCTCCGCGGCGCTCTGGAACGCCGTGCTGCTCGGGGCCGGGGCGCTGGTCGCGCACAACGTGGAGGAGCTCCTGCTCCTCTTCGAGCGCTACACGCGCGCCGCCTGGATCGTCGTGGCGATCGTCGCCGCGCTCGCGCTCGCGGCCGTGCTGTGGCGCCGGCGCGCCGCGCGGCGGGCCGCCCGCGCCGGTGAGGGACGGTGAGCCTCGCCGCCGCGCTCGTGCTCGTCGTGGGGCTCGCGCTGCCCGACGGGAGCGCGCGCTACCGCGTCGAGGTGGGCGGCGTCCCGGTCGGCGCGGCCGAGCTCGCCGTACGCTGCGAGGGGCCGCGCTGCCGGGCGGTGCTGCAGACGCGCCTGCGGCTCCCGGAGGAGGCCGGCGGCGCGGTGACCGCCCGCCGCTTCGAGACCGAGGTCGATCGCGAGGGCGTCGCCACCGGCGGGATCCTCCGGACGCGCGACGGAGCGGTCACGCGCGAGGCCTCGCCGGCCGGGCGCGTCCCGGCGGCGCTCGCCGAGCTCCTGCTCGCCTCCGCCGCGAGGGAGGGCGAGGGGACCGCCTGCCTCGAGGCGTTCGAGGAGGAGACGCTCGCCGCCGGTCGGGCGTGCGGCGCCTGGGCGTCGGGCGCGCTCGACGCGACCGTGCTGGGCGTGCGCGAGCGCGTCACGCCCGGTCCGGGAGGCTTCCCGGCCGCGATCGAGCTCCCCGAGCAGGGGACGCGCTTCGTTCGCGACGGGCGAGCCGCAGTGCCCGGGCGGCCGCCGCGCCTGTCCGTTCGTGTCCCCGGCCCGGTCGATCCCGCCCTCGCGTCGAGCTTCTGCGGCGTGTCGCTCGACCCGCCGGCGCCCGCGCCGGCGACCCCGCTCCCCGCGCCTGCCGCGCCGGGCGCGAGCTGCCGGGAGAAGACCGCCGCCTACCTCGCGCGCGCAAGGGGCCGCGGACACGTGGGTCGCACCGCGCTCGGGGTGGCCTGGGACGGGAGAGGCTTCGTCTGGCACGCGTGGGCCGAGCTCCGCGAGGGGGATCGCTACGTCCCGGTCGACCCTTCGTTCGGTGAGCTCCCCGCGCGCGGTCCGCGCTTCACGCTCGCGCGCTTCGCGCCCGGTGATCGCGCAGGAGCGCTCGCCGCCGGGCGGCGCGTGCTGGCGTGCTGGGGGCGGGCGGCGGTGCTGGCGCGGTGAGACCTCCGGGCGCCGGCGCGCCTCCGGCCGCATCTTCCCGGCGTGGACCTCATCGCGCGGTACGTGGAAGACCACCTCGCCCTGTCGCTCGGCGGCGTACGGCTCGCTCGCCGGGCGCTCGCCTCGAACCGCGGCTCGCCCTACGCGGAGCCGCTCGAGCGCCTCCTTCCCGAGCTCCAGGAGGATCGGGAGCTCGTCCGCGACGTCTTGAAGGCGCTCGGCGGCACGCCGAGCGGGCTCAAGGAGACGGTAGTCATGCTCGGCGAGCTGGCCGGGCGGCTGAAGCTGAACGGGCGCCTCCTCTCCTACTCGCCGCTGTCGCGCGTCTGGGAGCTCGAGGCGCTCGCCGCCGGCAGCGAGTCGCGGCGCGGCCTCTGGAGCGCGCTGGCCCGCGCGCAGCGGCACGAGCCCCGCCTCGAAGGTTTCGACCTCGGGGCCCTCGAGGCGCGCGCGCGGCGTCATCGCGACGAGCTCGAGCGCTGGCGGCTCAAGGCAGCGGAGGAAGCGTTCGGGACCGCGCCGCGCCGGCGCGCCAAGAGCCGGAGCGCCGCCCCGCAGCCCGCGCGTTGAAGGCCGTCCAGCGGGCCCGCCCCGGACCGCCGTCCGTCACGCGAGGGAGCCCGCCCGTCGCGCGAGGAAGCGCAGGAAGGCGGTCGCCTTCGGCACGAGGGTCGAGAGGTCCACCTCCTCGCCGGTGGTGTGGAAGCCCTTCCCCCGCGGCCCGAGCCCGTCGATCGAGGGGATCCCCGCCGCGCCGGTGGTGCAGGCGTCGGAGCCGCCGCCGACGAGGGGCGCCTCGCCCTGGCCGAGCCCGCTCTCGCGCTGGCAGTCGCCGTACTCCTTGGCGAGCGCCGACGAGGCCTGCGTGCGCTCGAGCGGATCTCGCCAGCCGCCGTGCGAGAGCTCGAGGGTCGTGCCGGGGACGGCCGCCTCCGCCGCGATCGCCTGGATCGCCTCGCCGAGGCGTTGCCCGTCCTCCACCGTCTCGAAGCGCAGGTCCACGTCGCAGCGAGCCTCGGCCGGCACGGTGTTCTTGGTCGTGCCGCCGGAGACGAGCCCGACGCTCACCGTGAGGCCGCGCTCGTAGTCGGTGAGCGCCTGGACGCGATCGACGAAGCGCGCGATCGACCAGATCGCGTTCCGACCCTTGTCGTGCTCGTTCCCGGCGTGGGCGGCGACGCCGCGGGCCTCGGCGTGGATCGAGCCCACCCCCTTGCGGCGCGTGACGAGCAGATCGCCCGGCCTGCCCGACTCGAAGCCGAGCGCGCAGGCGGCGCCCTGCGCGTGCGCGCGGATGAGCGGCTGCGACTCCGGAGAGCCCACCTCCTCGTCGGCGACGAGGATGCCCTTCACCGGCACGCGCTCGAGGAGGCCCGCGCGCTTGGCGGCGACGAGCCCGAACAGCATCACCGCGATGCCGCCCTTCATGTCGAAGACGCCCGGCCCCACCGCGCGGCTCCCCTCGCGCCGGAAGCCCTCGAAGGTGCCCGGCGGGAACACCGTGTCGGTGTGGCCGACGAGGAACACCGGCGCGCCGTCCGCAGGCCCGCTGAAGACGAGGTGCGGGCCGAAGCGCGTCGAGGGGCGGAGCTCGACGGCGAAGCCGAGCGTGCGGAGCTGTCCCGCGACGAGGTTCGCGACCGCCTGCACGCCGGCCTTGTTCGCGGTGAAGGAGTTGACTGCCACGAGCCGCTCGAGGAGCGACTCGAGCGCGCCGCGCTGGCCCGAGAGCCAGTGGAGGGCGTCGTCGATGCGGCCGGCCATGAGGGCGAGACCTCCGGTGCGCGAGCGCGGGGGCGACCTCGCCCTCGGCGGGCCGCGCCGGCCGCTGGCCGGGCGCGGGAGACCCCGGTATAAGGGCGGCGCATGGCACCGGGCAAGCGCTACCGGGCCGCGGTGATCGGCGGCTCGGGCTACGGCGGCGCGGAGATGATCCGCCGCCTCCTCATCCACCCCGACGTGGAGCTCGTCCGCGTCGCCTCGATCGACTTCGTGGGGGAGCCGCTCGCCGCGGCGGACCCCGCGCTCGAGGGCGTGACCGACCTCGTCTTCGAGGGCCTGCCGCCCGCCGAGGCGGCGAAGGGAGTGGACGTCGTCCTCCTCGGCCTCCCGCACACGGTCGCGGCGTCCAAGGTCCCCGAGCTCGCCGCGCTCCCCGGCCTCAAGATCGTGGACATGAGCGGCGACTTCCGCCTGAAGGACGTCGCCGCGTACGAGCGCTGGTACAAGCACACGCACCCCTGCCCGGAGCGGCTCCGCGACTTCGTCTACGGGCTGCCCGAGCTGAACCGCGAGCAGCTCCGCGCCGCCCGCTTCGTGGCCTCGCCCGGCTGCTTCGCGACCACCATCGAGCTCGCGCTCCTGCCGCTCGCGCGGGCCGGGCTCCTCGAGGGCGTCGTCCACGTGCAGGGCATCACCGGCTCGTCCGGCTCGGGGGTCGCGCCGTCGGCGGGCACGCACCACCCGGTCCGCGCGAACAACCTCCGCACCTACAAGCCGCTCGAGCACCAGCACGTCCCGGAGATCACCGAGACGCTCGCGCAGGCGGGCGCGAGGGACCTCGCGCTCCGCTTCGTGCCGGTGTCGGCGCCGCTCTCGCGCGGGATCTTCGCGACCGCCTTCCTCGAGCTGCCGGAGGAGTGGACGCAGGAGCGGCTCGACCGGCTCCTCCGCGAGACCTACGCCGGCGAGCCGTTCGTGCGGGTCCCGCGAAAGCGCCTCCCGGAGGTGGCCGCGGTCTCCGGCTCGAACTACGCAGAGGTGGGCATCTCGGCCGGCCCGGCGCGCGCGGGGCGGCGCACCGTCACCTGCTTCGGCGCGACCGACAACCTCGTGAAGGGCGGGGCGGGGCAGGCCATCCAGAACATGAACCTCATCCTCGGGCTCGACGAGAAGGCCTCGCTCGCCGACCCGGGCCCGTGGCCGCCATGAAGACCATCGTGCTGAAGCTCGGGGGCGAGATCGTCCACGCGCCCGAGCTCTCCGTCATCGCCCGCGACCTGCGCACGCTCGTCGACGGCTTCAACCGCGTGGCGATCGTCCACGGCGGCGGCCCGCAGGCCACCGCGCTCCAGAAGACGCTCGGCCTCGAGACGCGCATGGTGGCCGGCCGCCGCTTCACCGACGCGCAGACGCTCGAGGTGATGAAGTACGTCGTCGCCGGGCAGCTCAACGTCGATCTCTGCGCCCGGCTGCTCGCGAACGGCGTCATGGGCGTGGGCCTGCACGGCGCGAGCGGGCACATGGTCCAGGCGCGCCGCCGCCCGCCCCGCGTGATGAAGGGGGCCGGGCCGGAGCCGGTGGACCTGGGCCTCGTCGGCGACGTCCTCGGCTTCAACCTGCCGCTCCTCGGCGATCTCTTCGAGCGGCGCTACGTCCCGGTCATCGCCTGCCTCGGCTGCGACGCGCAGGGCCAGCTGCTCAACATCAACGGCGACACCGTCGCGAGCCAGCTCGCGGGCGCGCTCGAGGCCGACGCGCTCGTGCTCGTCACCTCCACCCCGGGCGTGCTCCGCGACCTCGCCGATCCCTCCTCCCGCATCCCCCGCATCACCCACGCCGAGTTCGAGCGGATGGTCGCGGACGGGACGATCTCGGGCGGGATGATCCCCAAGCTCGAGGAGTCCTTCGGGGTCCTCGCCTCCGGCGCGAAGTCGGTGGTCATCGTCGGGAAGCTCGGCGAGGGCGATCTCGCCCGCGCGGTGCTCGACCCGGGGAGCGCCGGGACCGTGCTGGTCGGCTGACGGCGACACTGCCACCGAGAAACCCCGAAGCGACGAGCCGCTACGGAGCGTCACGGGCGCCGGCGAAAGCGATCCTTCACCTCGTAGGCGAAGCCGTCGAGGACGTCGGGGTCCACCGGATCGCCGTTCAGCGACAGGCTCAGGGACAGGAGCCCCTCGCGCTCGCGCGCGTGCGACATCTGGGCCTCCGCGAGCTTGTCGGGCATGCACTCGAGCGGGCCCACGCACACGGCGCCGTCGATCTCGCCGCGCCGCCACTGGAGCACCGGGAGGCCCACCGCGAGGACGGCCTCGTGCTCGAGATCCTCGCGCACGTAGGGCGCCGCGGCCGCGAGCGCCTCCGCGAGGCGCGCCGGGCGCGGCCACCCCATCGCGCTCGCCATCCTGCTCCGGCACGCGCCGAGGAGCCGGCCGCGGACCCACGTCTTGAGCTGGTCTCCGGGCGTGCCGCGCAGGCCGCGCCGCACCTGGACGTGGTCCGAGTACTCGAGGAACTGGGCGACGGGCTCGAGGCGCACCCGGATCCCGCGCTCCTCCAGCGCGTCCGCCACGTCGCCGTTGGCGCCCGCGTCGGAGCGCACGTAGACCTCCCCGACGAGGAGGACCGTGGGGTGCGGCCGGGGGTCCTTGAGGCTCCGGAGGGCGAGCCCGGCGCGACCGAGCAGGGCGGGCACGCCGTAGCTCCGCCCGGTCGCGGCCTCCATGAGCACGCGGCTCGCCGAGAGGCTCCCCGCGGCGGCGCGCTCGAGCAGCGCCGCGAGCTCGGTCGCGTGCGCCGCGTGCACGCGGGCCGCGGCCCCGGGCTCGCGCTCGACGGGGCGGACGTCGCGGAGCGCGTCCTCCAGCAGGCCGAACCCGGCGATCCCCGCGAACACGACGGCCCCGAAGCCGGGCGGCACGCCCTCGAAGTAGTCCGAGTCCGGCGGCGACCAGATCCCCACCCGCGCGCCGTGCCCGAGCCGCTCCAGGATCATCTGGTGGAGCTGCCGGTAGTAGCCGAACCGGCACGGGCCGCTGGAGCCCGGCATGAAGAACGCCAGCCGCTCGTGCGGGTGCGCCCGCTCGAGCCGCTGCAGGAGCGACCCGAGCGTCACGATCATCGGCAGGCACTCCTTGCCGCTCGTGTGGCGCCGCGCCCGCCGGACCGCCTCCGGGCCGGCGCGGGGAAGCACCTCGGCGGGGACGCCGTAGCCGCGCAGCGCCGAGGCGAGCGCGCCGGCCTCCGGCCCCATGGGCGGCACGAGCACGCGCGCGCCGCTGCGGGCGATCTCGGGGAGCGACTGGGAGGCGAGGGCGAGCAGCGGGGCCGCGGACGCGGCGGCGCTCGCGCCCGAGCGCAGGTCCTCGCGGACGCAGTGCAGGAACGCCTCCACGCGCGTCTTCGTCCCGGCGTCGCCGGCGTGGCCGTCCGTCTCGATGACGGCGAAGGGCTTGCCCTCCATGAGGCGCGCGTAGGCGTGCAGCGTGAAGCTGTCGGGCCCGCAGCCGTAGTTGCTCGCGAACAGGCTGTACACCCCGGGCTCGCGCCGCACCTCGTACGCCGCGCGCAGCACGCGCTGCGTGTAGCCCCAGAACGCGCCCGGGACGAGCGGCGTCTCCGGGGCCGACGGGTAGCAGTCGACGGGGATGGCGACGGCGCCCTGCTCGCGGAGCAGCGCGGGGATGTTCGCGCTCAGGACCGCGTCGTGGATCGTGTAGGTGCGCCCGAGGACGACCACGGGCAAGAGCCCCTCGGCGCGGCAGCGGTCGAGCGCGCCGCGCCCGATGCGGAAGAGGGCGGCGTCGAAGCGCGCCTGCTCCTCGCGCGCGACGGCGTGGGCGGATCGCCAGGCGTCCTCGCGCTGGACCCCGAGGTCCGCGGCGAGCGCGCGGCAGGTGTCGAGGAACGCCGGGGCGTCGAGGAAGCCCGGCCCGAGGCGGATGGCCGGCGAGAGGATCCGCCCGGCGTCGAGCGCTCGCCCGAGATCGAGGCGCAGCACGTCGGCGCTCCCCGCCACCACCGGGCAGAGCCAGTGAGAGGTCTCGTCCTTCACGGCCGGCAGGTCGCGCAGCATCGGGAGGAAGACCCGCTCCGCGGGCGCCTCCGCCATCGCGGCGACGAGGCCGTGGTACTGCTGCATGGGCGCGCAGAACGGGACGTGCGCGCGCTCCGTCCCGCGGCGGAGCGGCTCCCGTCCTCCTCCGCGCGCCACGACCACGTCGAGGCCGAGGGCCCGGAAGAAGTGGGCGAAGAACGGGAACAGCCCCTTCAGCTGGAACGCCTCGGCGAGGGCGACGCGCGGGGCGCCGGTGCGCGCCGACAGCGGACGCAGCACGGCCTCGACCAGCTCCGCGCGCTCCCTGAACGGATCGGGCGCGCCGGCGGGGAGCTTCCGCGTGCGGGTCCCGCGCTCGTGGACGGAGCAGCCTCCCCCCCACGAGAACGCGCGCCGCACCCCCTGGACGCGCGTCCGGAGCCGCTCGATGCGGCAGGAGTTGCCCGACCCGCCGCAGCCCGCCGTGGAGCGGCAGACGAACGTGTCCTTCCGGTCCACCTGGGCGTCGAGGAACCGGCCGAGCTCGAGCGGAGCGCCGCCGGGCAGCGCCCCGCGCGCGAGCAGCGCGATCCCCCACGCGCCCACCGTGCCCGGGTTCGGCGGCACGATCACCTCCGCGCCGGTCTGCCGCGCCACCGCCGCCGCGAGCGCGTCGGCGCTGAAGGGCATCCCCTGGCAGAACACGACGTCCCCCACCGAGCGGCTGCCCTTCACGCGGTTCAGGTAGTTCTGCACGACCGAGTCGTAGAGGCCGGCGACGAGGCGCGGTCGCGTGACGCCCGCGGCCGCCGCCTCGTCGAGGATCTCGGCCATGAACACGGCGCAGTGCTGGCCCAGGTCGGCGCAGGCGTCGGCGCCGAGCGCCACGCGCGCGAGCGCCTCGACATCGCGGTCCCCGAGGCGGAGCCCCTGCTCCTCGATGAAGGACCCTGTCCCGGCGCTGCACGCCTCGTTCATGGCGGCGTCGACCACGCGGCCGCCGAGGAGCCGGATGTACTTCGCGTCCTGCCCGCCGATCTCGAAGATGGTGTCCACCCGCGGGTCGCAGGCGCGCGCTCCCTCGGCGTGAGCGGCGATCTCGTTCAGCACGTGCACCCGCTCGGCGCCGTAGCAGGTCGCGAGCAGCGACCCGACGATCTCGCGACCGCTGCCGGTGACCCCGAGGCCCACGACGGCCTCCCGGAAGGCTCCGCCGGCCGCGCGGCGCACGAGCTCCTGCGCCGCCGCCACCGGGTCGCCGGCGGTGCGCGTGTAGTTCTCCCAGACGGGCGCACCCGAGGCGGCGTGGAGCGCGACGGCCTTCGAGCCGGTCGAGCCGATGTCGAGGCCGAGGATGAGCGCGTCGCCGGCGCCGATCCTGGGGGCCGGACGCGCGGGCAGGCGGCGCACGCGCCCCAGGGTGTCGGAGAGCGGCGGGAGCAGCTCCACGGGCGCGTGCGCCGCGGGGGCCACGAGGTCGTCGGGCCGCGGGAGCGGCGCGGACCCCCGGGCGGCCAGCACCGCGCACCCGAGCGCGTCCAGGTAGAGCGCGTCGTCGCCGCGCTCCTCCTCGAGGGTCATCCCGCGCTCCGCCACGATCCGCCCGAACCGCTCGCGGATCCTGCGCGAGCGTCCGACCCCTCCGGCGAGGACCACGGTCGCGGCCTCCGAGGGCCGCCGGAGCAGCACCTGGACGTTGTCGCAGATCGCGTCGAACAGGCCGGCCAGGATCCGTGCCCGGTCCTCGCCCTGGTTCGCGAGGTGGGTCATGTCGGTCTTCAGGATGACGGGGCAGCGGCCGGAGAGCGGCGCCGGATCCTCGACCGGCGCGGCGAGGAGGTCCGCCTCCTCGGGGTCGAGCCCGAAGCGCTCCACGAGCTGGCGCAGGAAGCTCCCCGTGCCCTGCGAGCAGCGCGGGTTCTCCCGGTAGTCCGCGTCCTCGCCGCCGCCCAGCTCGACCACCGAGAAGCCGTGCGCGCCGATGTCCACGATCACCGCGGGGCCCGGCCCGTGGAGGAACCGCACGCCGGCGATACGCGCCTGCTTGGCCGGGACGCGCGAAAGGGCCAGCTGCCGCCCGAGGCGCCCGGACGCGAAGGCGCCGCCGACGTCGTCCCATCCCCACTGCCGGAGGAGCTCGCGCACCGCCGGGCCGGGCGCCTTGTGGTGCTCGAGCCGCGCGCGCCGGAGCCACACGAGCTCGCCCGGGCGAGCGACGAGCTCGACCACCTTCACCGTCTCGGCGCCTGCGTCCACCCCGAGGAAACGAGGCATGCTGACGGCGAGTGTCGCCCAGCGCGCGCCCGGCGGGCTTGACCAGAACGGGCGCGGCGAGAGGGCCAGGGGCACGCCTCCACGCTCCGGGCATCCCTCGTGGGTCCACCCCGCGATGGCCACGCACCCGCCTCGAGGGGCCGCGCCCACGATCCCGCTCGTGCCCGCGAACCTCACCGCCCAGTACAAGGACGCGGAGCTCCGCTTCCGCGAGGCGGCGAGCCACGACGACAAGCGCGAGGCGCTCCGCGAGATGATCGCGCTCCTCCCGAAGCACAAGGGGACGGAGAAGCTGCACGCCGACCTCAAGAAGCGCCTCGCGAAGCTCGAGGAGGAGGGCGAGCACGTGCGCCAGAGCGGCGTCCACCGCACGGACCCCGCGCACGTGCGTCGCGAGGGGGCCGGCCAGTGGGTGCTCCTCGGGCCCCCCAACGCCGGCAAGTCGTCGCTGCTCGCCGCGCTCACCCACGCGCACCCCGAGATCGGCGAGTACCCGTTCACCACGCGCGCGCCGCTGCCGGGGATGATGGCGTTCGAGGACGTGCAGGTGCAGCTCGTCGACACGCCGCCCGTCGCGCCGGGTCACACCGAGCCGTACCTGCCGAACCTCGCGCAGGGTGCGGACGGCGTCGTCGTCGTGCTGGACCCCACAGCCGACGACGTGGAGGCGGCGTTCGCGGCGGTGCTGGAGGTCCTCTCGCGCGGGCACGTCTGGCCGCGCGGCCGCGCCCCGCCGCCGGGCGCCTCGCCGCTCCTCGTCCACCGCCCGGTCCTCGTCGTCGCGACGCGCCGCGACCTCGACGAGGACGGCACGTTCGCGGCGCTCGCGCGCGAGGCGGTGGGCGCGGACCCGCCGTTCTTCGCGGTGTCCGCGACGCGCGGCGACGGTCTCGACGCGCTGCGACCCGAGCTCTTCCGCGCGCTCGGCCGGATGCGCGTCTACACGAAGGAGCCGGGGAAGAAGCCTGACCTGGGGAAGCCGTTCGTGCTGCCCGCCGGCGCGACCGTGCACGACCTCGCCCTCGTCGTGCACCACGAGGTCGCCGCCCACCTCAAGTTCGCGCGCATCTGGGGCCACGCGCGCTTCGAGGGGCAGCAGGTCGATCGGCACCACGTGCTGGCCGACCGCGACGTGGTCGAGCTACACGCGTGACTCGGCGCACGATACCCGGCCTGCGGCGGGCGTCCTCGCTCCTTGCGCCTGCGGCGTACGGAAGTCTCACCATTCATCACGAATGCAGATACTCGGCGGACGAGCGGTAGGTGTTTCGACCGCCGTCACCGTGCGCATGCCGGATTCGGGCATCGACGGGGTGGGCGCGCGTTCCGGGCGCTCCCACGATGAACGCGCCAGAGGCGGTGAAGCAGGCGGACGTCTCGTCGTGTCAGCCCGCAGGAGGCGCGCAGCGTTACACCGCGCGGGTGCATGCGGACTTTCCGAACGCGCATCCGCAGGTCGCGCCATCGCACGGACCGGAGCTGGCCGGGAAGCCGAGCAGATTCACCAATGATGACAACTATCGCCAGCGGTAGTGGCGCCCCGACGTCGCGGCTTCTCTCGCGAAGAAGCAAGGCGTCCCAGTTGCGGTGGGTGAAACATGTCTCATTGACGCGTTCTGGTCGCGATTGCGTTCAACCTGCGGGCCCGCGCGGGAGGGTTGCTCTCGCGCACGCGCCTCGCGCCTGCCGCGCGCGCCGAGCGCCGTGATGCCTCGACGAGGGCGCGGGAGAGAACGCCGCGCAGGCGCGAACCTCGCGCGTCTCCGGAGCTCCGAAAATCGCGTGCTACGAAGAGTGTACTGGAGGTGCACCCCATGTCTGCGCTCGCCCCGGCCACCCTCGAATCGAACGTCCTCGCCCACCGCCTGAGCGAGCTTGCCGGAGAGGAACGGAACGTCCAGGTCGACTTTCTCCTGCACCTCGACGAGTTCGATCGGCGCCGCGCCTTCGTCGAGGCCGGCCACGCGTCCCTCTGGAGCTACTGCCTGGAGGCGCTCCACCTGCGGGAGGGCGCCGCCGGCCGGCGCATCCAGGCGATGCGCGTGCTGCGCCGCTTTCCGAGCCTCGAGGCTCCGCTGCGCGATGGGCGCCTGTGCCTTTCCACCGTGGCGCTCCTCGGCCAGGTGCTCACCGAGGAGAACGTGAACGACCTCCTCGGTCGCGCAGCCTTCCGGACCCGGGCCGAGGTCGAGCACCTCGTCGTCTCCGTCCAGGCGCGCACCGCTCCGCGCGCTGGCCTCCGCAAGCTGCCCGAGCGCGCGCCCGGCGCGGTGAGCGCCCCGCTGCAGCTCCCGGAGGCCGAGCGGACCGAGGCGGCGACCGCGCCCGGTCCTGAGGCTCCGACCCTCGATCCGGGCCCCAACACCGCCTCGCTCCCGGCGCCCCCGCCCATCGTCGCGCAGCCGAAGCGAAGGGCCGAGACGCTCGCCATCTCGGAGAGCCAGTGGTCGCTCCGCGTCACCCTCGACCGCGCCTGCAAGGAGGACCTGGAGACGCTCCGGTCGCTTCTGTCGCACAAGGTCCCGGACGGCGACCTCGCGGCAGTGCTCCACGAGGCGATCCGCTGCGCCATCCAGAAGCACGGCAAGCGCAAGGGCGCGGTCGCGCCAGAGCGAAAGACCAAGGACGCCAAGGAAGGCTCGAAGGAGGGCGCGAAGCAGGTGGCGGCGGAGCCGCCGGCGGCCAGGACCACGATCCCGGCGATAGTGCGCCGCGCCGTGTGGAAGCGCGACGGCGGGCGGTGCGCATGGGTCGGCCAGGACGGCTGCCGCTGCAATAGCCGCTGGAAGCTCGAGGTCGACCACATCCAGCCCGCCGCCCTCGGGGGACCGTCCACGGTCGAAAATCTTCGGGTCGCATGCCGAGCCCACAACCTGCTTCACGCAGAGAGAACCTTCGGGCGCGAACACATGGATCGCTTCCGCCGCGACACGGGCGACGGGCCATCGCCGCTCTCGTGCGCTGGCGTGGCGGCTCCCGTCATGCAGCTGGGAATGTGGGCGCCGTGATTCCGCTGCCGCGTATCGGCCGCGCCTAACTTCGCGGACCGGGTTGGGTTCGCACGGCAGCGCGCTAGAGCGATGACTCGCCGCTCGCGTACCTCCCGGCTTCCGAAACACCACGCCCCACTTGCGCCGGTGACGCTCACCGCTCCGCGGCCCGCAATGGTCCGCGCGAAGCATTCCCGGACCGCGCCGTGCCTACCCCGTCGATGCCGAACCGGAGCGCGCGGTGCGCCGCTGGTCCGACCAGGGCCGCCTCCGTCGGTCAGCAGCCGAAGATGTGACGAATCCTCAGACGGAAGCAGAACGCGTCGGCGCGCGTCGCTGCGGGTGTCGCCTCGGGTTCGGCTCCGCCGTGGCCCGGGAGCTATCTCCCGGCCTCGCCGGCGGTCGCCGACGCGGGCAGCGGGCGCGCCGCGTGGGCGGGGGCGACCTCCTCGCCGCGCATCGCGCGCATGATCCTGCCGGCGTTCGCGGCCAGGCGGGCGCTGCCGTCGGGCAGCGGCCGGTCCTCGGGGTCGGTGACGCTCGCGCCCGCCAGGCCGGCGAACACCGTCACCTTGAGATCCTTGCCCACCACGGCGTAGCGCGGCTCCCAGCCGACCGTCGAGAGCACGAAGCGATCGTCGGGCGAGTCGAACGCGGAGAGCCCGTCGGAGTGGAGCGACGGTGGGTGCGTGTCGCCGAGCAGCGAGAAGATCGTCGGGACGAAGTCCACGTGGCTCGTCGGCGCGTCGTGCACGCCCGCCGGGATCCCGTCGCCGAGCACCACGAACGGCACGTGGATCTGCTCGTTCGTCACCGCCGAGCC
Organism: Anaeromyxobacter sp. SG64; assembly: GCF_022690745.1. Lineage (NCBI taxonomy): Bacteria > Pseudomonadati > Myxococcota > Myxococcia > Myxococcales > Anaeromyxobacteraceae > Anaeromyxobacter > Anaeromyxobacter sp. SG64. The sequence continues at coordinate 18,344 of NZ_JALCZB010000065.1, forward strand.
GTGGCCGAGGTGGGCCTTCTCCCGGAACTCCTCCCCGTGATCGCCGGTGAAGAGCACGAGCGGCTTCTTCCCGCGGGTCCGCTCGAACCAGGAGAGGAACTCCTCGAGCGTCCCGTCGAGCGCGTAGGCCGCGTTCTTGGCGCGGTTGCGGATCTGCTCCGCCGGCGCGGTGGTGGCCTTGATGCCCCCCGAGCCGTCCCACACCGGCCGGAAGGGCTCCTGGCCGCGCGGGTAGAAGTAGTTGAAGTGCGTCCCGTAGAGGAAGACGAACATGAAGAGCGGCTGCTCGCGCGGGACCGCCTCGGCCATCTTGCGCGCGTCGAGGAGGAGCTGCGGATCGCGGTCGCCCCAGCCCTCGCCGTCGCAGCGGTTCTTGAGGTCCTCGGCGGACACGCCGGCGAACACCGTCTCGCGCAGGTCCATCCAGTCGAGGCAGGAGGCGGAGAGCGCCTTCACCGCGTAGCCGTTCGCGCGCAGCGCCGGGAAGAGCACCGGCCGGCGGCCCGCGCCGAGCGTGGCCTCGAGCTTCTGCGCCTGGAGCCCGTACAGGAGGCTGAAGATCGTGTAGTGCGTCGCGACCGCGCCCGCGTAGTGGCGCGTGAAGCGCGCGCCCGCCTCGGCGCGGCGCCACAGGTTCGGCATGACGTCCGGCGCGAGGTGCGCCGCGGGCAGGCTCTCCGCGACGAGGAAGAGCACGTCGGGCTTGCGGGTGAAGTGGATCTCCTCCGGCGCGACCCCGGCCGGCAGCCGCAGCGACTCCTGGCCGGCGAACTGGTCCACGGCGCGCTTCCCGAAGAGGCGCGAGTAGATGCCGTTCATGCGCACCGGCACCTGCAGCGGCAGGACGCCGGAGGCGGCGAACATCGCCGGACCGCCGAGGTAGACGAGCCCCGCCCCGTACACGCGCTCCGCCGCGGCCGCCAGGACGAGCGTGAGCGCGAGGGTCCACGCACGCCGCCCGCTCGCGAAGCGCCGGATGAACCACGCGCCCGCCGCGACGTCGAGCGCGACGAAGAGGGCGCCGGCGGCGAGGAATGTCGCGACGTCCGCCGGGGACACGCCCGTCTCCTTGAGCGCGTACGGCTGGAACAGCACGCGCAGGAAGAAGCCGTTCACGTGGAAGCCGACCGCCCCGAAGATCCGGCTGTCGAGGGCGACAAGGCTCGTCGCGAGGCCGAGCACGGCCGGCGCGGCGAAGCGGTACGCGCGGGGTCGGAGCGAGAAGGGGAGCGCGAGCGCGAACGCGGCGAGCGCGAGGAGCGCCGCCTGCGGGAGGAAGGTGGGCCAGAGCGGCGCCCGGTACGCCGCGGGCGCGTTGCGGACCGCCGCCGCGATCGAGGTCGCGTACAGGGCGAGGAAGAGCGGGACGTGCAGGAGCGACCAGACGAGCGCGGGGAACCGGTACCCGGCCCCGCCCCGCGTCGCCCCGGCGCCGACATCGAGCGCGCGGGACATTCGGGCGCGGAACCTAGCATCACCCGCCCGTGCTCGCCACCCGGCGGGGAGCGGCCGAGCGGGCGGTCAGCCGCTGGCAGGCGCGGATCGCGGCGCCACCCTCATCTCGAGCAGCACCCGCCCGCACGCCGGGCAGCCGGGATCGCCGGGATCGTCCGTCCACATCTCGCAGGCGGGGCACTGGAACCGCACGCCCGAGCCGCCCGCGCCGGGCTGGTCCTCCGGCGCGGGGAAGAGCACGCGCCCCGCGGCGGCGAGCGCGGCGAAGTACTCGTAGCGCGCGGCAGGGGTGACGTCGTCGGGGAGCGGCATGCGGGTGAAGGTGCGGCCGGCGAGCGCCACGGTGGGCCCCGCCTCCCGCGCGGCGAGGAGCGCCTGCTCCGAGCGGCGCGGCCAGGGCTGGTCCGCGAACCAGCGCGCCTTGAAGGCGCTCCACTCGGCGAGCGTCCTCACCTCCGCGAGCGCGGCGTGGAAGGCGTCGAGCTGCCTCATGAACGCGGGCTCGTAGGGCATGAGCGCGATCTTGCGCGCGCGCACCGGGGCCGACAAGAAGGACGGGTGCCGTCCGCGCGTGGCCGCTCGCCGCGCGCCGCCGGCGGCACGAGCGAGGAGAGCCGAGATGTCCGAGGGACCCCGCCGCGACTTCGAGGCCGCCTACCTGGCAGGGACGCCGCCCTGGGACATCGGCCGGCCGCAGCCCGAGATCGTGAAGCTCGCCGAGGAGGGCGAGGTGAGGGGCACCGTGCTCGACGTCGGCTGCGGCACCGGCGAGAACGCCCTCCACCTCGCGAGCCTGGGCCGGCCGGTCGTCGGGGTGGACGGCTCGCCCGCCGCGATCGCCCGCGCCCGCGAGAAGGCGGCGGCGCGCGGGCTGGAGGTGGCGTTCCACGTCGCCGACGCGCTGCAGCTCGGGCGCCTGCGCCTGCGCGTCGAGACGGTCGTCGACTGCGGGCTGTTCCACGTCTTCTCCGACGAGGAGCGTCGCCCGTACGCGGAGTCGCTCACGGAGGTGCTCTCGCCCGGCGGCGTGCTCCACATCCTCTGCTTCTCCGACGCGGAGCCGCCCGGGCCGGGCCCACGGCGCATCGCCGAGTACGACCTCCGCGCGACGTTCCGCTCGCTCTTCGCGATGGTGCGGATCCGCCCCGCGGTGTTCGACAGCCTCCTCCTGACCGGCGGCGCCAAGGCCTGGCTCGCGACGTTCGTGCGGATCTGAGCCAGAAAAACCGAGGGCCGCGCCTCCTCGAGGGAGGGCGCGGCCCTTCGGTGCGGCGGGTCAGGATGGCCGGACTAGAAGATCGTCCACTGCACCATGACCTGCGGGGCGGAGGTCACCGTCGCCTCCGTCTCGCCGAAGCCGTAGCCGCGGTGGATGAACCACTCGACGCCGGCGTGGAGCTTGCCCTTCGGGCCGCCCGCGACGGAGAGCACGTCGACGAGCAGCTCCGGCTGCGCCCAGATCTCGACGGCGTTGTCGCGCGCGCCGTCCTTCGTGCCGTTCACGTCGACGAAGCCCGTGAAGAGGAACGGCACCGGACCGACGGCGAACGGCACCGTCCAGTACGGCGAGATCTGCCACTGGTGATCGGCGAACTTGTCGTACCGGTAGAAGAGGTTGAGCCCGAGCACCCAGCCCGGCGGCGCGACGAAGTCGAACCCGACGCCGCCGAGGTAGGCGTAGAAGTTGCCGCCCTGGTTCACCTCGCCCGCGAGGCCCCAGTTCCGGATGACGCCGCCGATGGGGGCCTTCTGGCCGAGCAGGTCGTTCAGGAACAGGCGCGGGTGCCACTCGACGTAGGCGCCGGTCGCGTCCTCGCCGCCCACCCGGCCGCGGGTCAGGTCCGTGAAGAAGAAGCTGTCGCCGTGCTCCCACGTGGAGAAGTGGTTGAGCGTCAGCGTCGTGAGGCGCCCGTGGTCGTAGTTTCCGAGCGCGTCGTCGAAGTTGTACCCCTGCAGCAGCTGGACGTTGGTGGTGGAGAACCCGCCAGCGCGCGCCGCGGGCGCGAGCGCGACGAGCGCGATCGCGAGGAGGCTTCGGAGGAGAGAGGAGACGTTCATGGGGCGACGCTTCTAGCGCAGCCCTCTGACTCTCGAAAGGGTATTCCCGTACCCGCGGTCGCTGCTCGCTCCGTGCGAGCGGGCGCGGCCGCTACTCGAAGGGCACGAGGTGGAGCCGCTCGCCCGGCTCCGCGCCCAGAATCTCGCGTGCCTTCGCGGGGATGCGGACCGTCTCGCCGTCGATCCGCGCCGGGGCGCGCACGGCGCGGAAGCGGCTCTTCCCCTCGGTCCGGTGCAGGCCCACGAGCCGCTCCTCGCCGTCGCGCTCGAGGGGCTCCTCCGAGAGCTTCGCCCGCCGGTAGGCGCGCACGAGCGTGACGTCCTCGAGCCGCGCCTCGTAGTGCGGCCCGCCGTCGAACGGGTCGATGCGGCTCACGTACTGGAAGCCGAGCCGGTCGAGCATCCGCCGCACGGGCTCGGTGGCGGGGCCCACCTTGCCGAGGTTCCGCTGCACCTGCTCGGGGAACAGCGTGGCGTACACGTCCACGGGCGGGAAGAGCTGCTGGATGAACTCCTTGTTCTCGCGGCTCTTCTTGTCGGCGGTCTGGTAGTCGAGGTCGGTGAAGCGCTTGCCGAACGCCTCCCAGAACGCGCTGCGGCCGTCCTTCGTGAGCGGCGGCATGAGCTCGGCGAGCACCTTCTCGCGGAAGCGGTCGCGGAACATCGCCATGTAGAGGAAGCGCACGTAGGCGAGCTGCTTGCCCGCGCGCTCCTCGCCGCCGCGCTCCTCCGGATCCACCACCAGCCCGCCGATCTCGGTCGGCCCGTCGAAGTGGTAGCCGATCGAGAGGACCTGGTGCTTGAAGTGCCGGTCGATCGTCGACGAGTAGTGCTCGCGCTCGGACACGTCGAAGAACGTGCAGGGCGACTCGCGCGTGCCGTGCTGGGCGATCACCATCGACGTGCCGACGATCCGGCCGGAGCGCGGCTCCTCCGCCACGAAGACGTAGGAGCGCTCCAGGGGATCGCGGATCTTCGCCGAGAAGCTCCGGACCGAACCGTCGATGATGCGGGCGAGGGCGCGCTCGTCGTACGGCAGGTTGACGGTGTTCAGCACCTTCGCGAGCCGGGCGAGGCTCGCGAGATCCGACTTCTGCGCGTCGCGGAGGAGGAGCATGCGTCGGGTCGGGAGGACTAGCACGGGCCCCGAGGGCTGTCACCCGCGGGGAACCCGGCGCCCCGCGCGGATCGCGCGAGGAGCGAGGCGCCGGTGTCGGCGCCGGCGGGCGGCGGGCGGCGGATCCCGCCCGGCCGTTCGGGGTCCCGCCGCCCGCTCGGGAACGTTGAACGGGGCGCCTCGGCGTGACATGGAGAACGCCATGCGCGCCGTCGTGCAGCGGGTCTCCCGGGCCGAGGTCCGGGTGGAGGGGCGGGTGGTCGGTGGGATCTTGCGCGGCCTGGCCGTGCTCCTCGGCGTCGCGCGCGAGGACGGCCCCGCCGACGCCGACCTCCTCGCCGAGAAGATCGCCGGCCTGCGGATCTTCGAGGACGCGGGCGGCAAGATGAACCTCGCCGCCGGCGAGGTGGGGGGCGGGGTGCTCGTCGTCTCGCAGTTCACCCTGCTCGGCGACGCGCGCAAGGGCAACCGCCCGAGCTTCGTGGACGCCGCGAACCCCGAGACCGCGAGCGCGCTCTACGAGCGGGTCTGCGCCCGGCTCCGCGAGAAGGGGCTCGCCGTCGCGACCGGGGTGTTCCGCGCGGAGATGGAGGTCGAGCTCGTGAACGACGGCCCGGTCACCATCCTGCTCGACTCGCGCCGTCTGTTCTGAACCGGAGGTCAAGGGATGTCCGACTGCCTCTTCTGCAAGATCGTCGAGAAGAAGATCCCCGCGCGGATCGTCCACGAGGACGCGGACACCGTCGCGTTCGAGGACGTGAACCCGCAGGCGCCGACGCACGTGCTCGTCGTCCCGCGCAAGCACGTCGCGAGCATGATGGAGCTCGGCCCGGACGACGAGGCGCTCGTCGGCAAGCTCTTCCGCGCTGGCGCCGCCATCGCGAAGGCGCGCGGCATCGACGGCCCCGGCTACCGCGTGGTCATGAACCACAACCGCGACGCGGGCCAGAGCGTCTTCCACATTCATCTCCACGTGCTGGGAGGTAGACGGATGGGATGGCCTCCAGGCTAGCCTCGGAGAGCCTCGGCTGGGGTCTCGTGGCTCTGCGGGGTTGACCCGAGCTAGTACCCGGCGCCGGTGCCCTGCGCCGCGGCGCCCGTGCCCTGCGCCGCCGCCCCCGGCCCCTCGCGCGCGAGGGCGTTCGCCGACCGCGCCGCGAGGGCGGCGCGCCACAAGGCGAGGCGCGCCGAGTAGAGGTCGCCGCGCGCGAGCGCCTCGCGCGCCTCGGCGACGTGGGTGGCGCTCTCGCCGGTCCCCATCGCCTCGTCCCGGGCGCCGTACGTCTGCGCGTCCCGCCGCGTGCGCTCGAGCGTGTCCGCCTGCGCCGCGAGCGCCGCGTCGACGCCCGACGCGTCGCCCTGCGAGAGCGAGCGCAGCGCCTCGTCGAACGCGCCGAGCGTGGCGCCGGTCGCCTCGGCGCGTCCCGCCGTCGCCTCCGCGGCGGCCGTCTCGCGCCGCGCCTCCTCCTCCTCGCGCGCCGCGAGCCGCGCCTCGAGCGCGTCGGCCCGCGCGCGCTGCGAGTCCACCGCGCCACGCAGGTCCTCGACCTCCTTGCGGAGCTGCTCGAGCTCGGCGGTGCGCTGCGCGTCGTCGAGCGCCTGCGCGTCGAGGCGGAGCTGCTCCTCTCGCTGGGCCGCCTCCCGCTCCGCGGCGGTGCCTGCGTCGTCCGCGCTGCGTCCCACCGGCCGCGCGACGCCCGCGGCAGCGTTGCCGTCCGGCGCGCCGGAGGCGGTCCCGGCGGCGGCCTCCCCGCTCCGCGCGGGAGCCGCGGCCGGCTGCCCGGGTGAGCCCACGGGAGCGGTGGCGGCTGCCGCCGCGTCGGTCCCGCTCGCCGAGCTCCGGCCGTCGCGGGTCGCGTCCTGCGCCGCCGGGGCGCTCGCGGCCGCAGCCTC
>NZ_JALCZB010000066.1:0-24678 GCF_022690745.1 Anaeromyxobacter sp. SG64
TCGCGCGCGCCCTGCCTCCCGCGGACCGGGCCATCGCCGACCAGCTCACGCAGGTGGTGAACCGGCTGCTCGTGTGGGACCTCCAGGTCGCGCGCGACGGCAGGAAGGGCGATCGGCTCGAGATCCTCTACACGCCGTCCCCGCCGGCGGCTCCCGGCCTCCCGCCGAGCGCCGAGCCCGTCGTCGAGGCGGTGCGCTACGTCTCCCAGAAGCTCGGGAAGGCGTTCTCGGTCTACCGCTTCCAGGCCGAGGGGGCGCGCTGGGCCCGCTACTACCGGGAGGACGGCAGCGAGCTCGAGGAGCACATCGTCGACGCGCCCATCGGCGAGTACGAGCAGGTCACCTCGCTCCTGCGTGACGGTCGCCGCCACAAGGGCGTCGACTACAAGGCGCCGGTCGGGTCGCCGGTGTTCGCGCCGTTCGAGGGCGTGATCCAGCGGCGCAACTGGAACTTCCGCGGAAACGGGAACTGCCTCGACATCCTCGATCCGGCGAGCGGCCGCCACGCGATCTTCCTGCACCTCGAGGTGCTGCCGAAGGAGATGATCGCCGGCCGCCGCGTGAAGAAGGGCGAGCAGATCGCGCTCTCCGGCAACAGCGGCCACTCGTTCGCGCCGCACCTTCACTACCAGCTCGAGGACGCGAGCGGTCGGGTGCTCGATCCCTTCGAGGTCCACAAGATCGAGCACCGCTCGCTCGTGGCGGCCGTCCGGCCCGCCTTCGAGGTCCGCCGCGGCGCGCTCGACTCGGCGCTCGGCGGCAGCGCGATCGCCGCGCCTGGCGCGGTCGTCCCCGCGGTCCACACCGCCCCGGCGCCGTGACCGTCTGAGACCGGGGTCCCCGGGATACGTCCCGAGCGTAGCCGCAGCCGGATGAGGCTGCGGCGGAGCGAGCCGGGGGTCCGGGGGGCGCGTAGCTGCGCCCCCCGGCAAGAAGAAAAGGGGCGCCGCCCGCCCGGCGGCCCCTGGGGGTTGACACCTCAGCCGGCCGGCGGCTAGACCTTCCGGCCGCCCTCGGCCGCCCACTTCTCGAGCATGGCCGTGGTGACCGACTTCGGACGCTCGATCGCGTAGCCGAGGCCGCGGTCCCACACGAGGTTCGCGAGCACGCCCAGCGCGCGGCCGACGCCGAAGAGGACCGTGTAGAAGTCCCACTCGCGGACGCCGTAGTACCACTGGATCACGCCCGAGTGCGCGTCGACGTTCGGCCACGGGTTCTTGGTCTTCCCGTGCTCCGTCAGGACGCCCGGCGCCACCTCGTAGATCATGTTCACGAGCTGGAAGAGCGGGTCGTTCGGCAGGTGCTTCTTCGCGAACTCGTTCTGCGCCGTGTAGCGGGGATCCGTCTTGCGGAGCACCGCGTGGCCGTAGCCCGGGATGACCTGGCCGGAGTTCAGCGTGTCCCAGAGGAACTGCTTCAGCTGCTCCTTCGAGGGCACCTGGTTGTTCAGCTTCTTCATCGTCTGCTGGATCCAGCCGAGCACCTCCTGGTTCGCGAGGCCGTGGAGCGGGCCCGCGAGGCCGTTGATGCCGGCCGAGTACGCGTAGTACGCGTCGGACAGCGCCGAGGCCACGAGGTGCGCGGTGTGCGCGGAGACGTTCCCCGACTCGTGATCCGAGTGGAGGATGAAGTACATGCGGGCGACGTCGTCGTACGGCTTCTTCTGCCCGATCATCTGGGCGAAGTTGCCGCCGAGGTCGAGCTTCGGATCCGACGGGATGTGCGTGTCACCCTTGTACTTCATGCGGTAGATGTACGCCGCGAGGACCGGGAGGCGCGCGACGAGCGTCATCGCGTCCTCGTACATCGGGTCCCACATCTCGGTCTTCTTGAGGTTGCCCTCGCCGTAGCGCTTCGCGAACACCGACTCGCGCTGCATCGCCACGATGCCGGCCGAGAACATCGCCATCGGGTGCGAGTCGCGCGGCATCGCGCGGAGCACGTCGATGACGTACTGCGGGAGCACCTCGCGGGCCTTGAGGTCCGCCTGGATCTCGGCGGCCTCGGCCTTCGTGGGGATGTCGCCGGTGAGCAGGAACGAGAAGAAGCTCTCGACCGTCGGCATCTCCGCGCCGGCGACCACGTGCTCCTTCAGCGCGTCGAACGTCTCCGGGATCGTCTTGCCGCGGAAGCGGATGCCTTCCTGCGGGTCCAGGTACGAGATGTCCGTCACGAGGCAGCGCACGTCACGGGCGCCGCCGATGGCCTGGCCGATCGTGACCTTGTCGATGACGATCTCCGCCAGCTCCTTGTTCAGCTTCTGCGTGCGCGGGCGGAATGCCTCGATCTTCTCCTTGAGCTTCCGCTTGAGCGTCTCAGCCATTGTCGACCCCAGCCATTTGTAGAGGTTTGTTCTGCAACTACAGAGCGCGTTGAACCGAGGGCCGAATCCTACCCAGCGAATTTCGGCCAGGGCAAACCGGATCGGGAACAACTCGTGGAGCCGCCGAGTCTAGTTTCGACCCGGCCCCCTGCTCCCCGCGCCCGGGCGCACACCTCGATGCCTACTCGCTCCGACAGGGCCTCGCCCGTCCCGGTGCGGTCGGCTGTCGCAAGCTACACCGCTCCAGCCGCCGCAGGCGAGCGCAAGCGGTCGCTGACCTCGGCGCTGGGCTGGGAGACGGGCGCGCGCGAGCGGGACGCGCGCCCGCAGGAAGGCTCAGCGACGGCCGGCGGCGAGCGCCGCCGCGACCTCCGCCGCCACGTTCCGCGACGCCTGCGGCTCGTCCCCGACCGCCGCCTCGGTCGCGAGGTCGGGCACGATGGGCTCGGGGAGCGCCGCGGCGACGGCGTGGCTGGGCTTCTCGGCGCCGGCGCCGGAGCGGCAGGTCCTGCACCAGGGCTGGTTGCGAATCGCGCCGTCCGCCATCTTGCGGAGCCCGAACTGCGCGAGGGGCCGCATCTTGTGGCACTTGAGGCACATGAGGGTGATGAACACCTCGTTGCCGTCGGCGTCGTAGACCGACGAGCGGCGCCTCTTCGGCTTCGCGGCGGCGGGCGCGGCGCGCTTCGCGACGGGGCCGCCCTTCTCGAGCTCGCCCTTCGCGATCGCGGGCGCCACCATCACCTTCACGGCCATCGGTCCAGGACCTCCTGCTGCGGGATGCCGGCCATCCGGGACGGCCGGCGGACCGTAGCGAACCCCTCTGACAGCGCGCCGACTGGACCGGCGCGGCGCCGAGTGCGAGCATTCGACGAGGGGAAGGGGAGTGGAACAGCACTCAGCGGAGTATCGGACCGTCGCGGTGTTCGGAAGCCTCACCGACGCGGAGCTCGTCCGCGGGATGCTCGAGGCGGATGGGATCGCCGCCGCGGTGCTCGAGGGGACCGACGCGGCGCTCCTGCCGGGCGTCGGCCGGACGATCCGCGTCCTCGTCCCGGCCCACGATCTGCCCCGCGCGCGAGAGATCCTCGCGAGCCCCGCCATCTCGCCGACCGACGTGGAGGACGACCTCGTCGCCCCGGTGCCCGAGAGCGGACGCTCCTGGACGGTCGGCTGGATGGCGCTGCTCATCGCAGCCGCGCTCCTGGCGGCGGCGTTGCTGTGAACGGGGCTTCGCCCCACCCCGCTCGCGCCGCCACGATCCTGTGCCCCCCAACGGGAGCGCGCGACCGCCTGCTCGCACACATGGCGCCCATCTCGGAGCGACCCTAGCTTCCCGCCAGGGTTCCGATGGACGCACCTAAGGACATCCCCCTGCTCGATCCCAAGGTCGTCGCCCGGATGCACCGCATCTCGCAGGTCGCGGCGGCGCTCGCGGGCGGTATCGGGGTGGGCGCCCTGGTCAGCCATCCCCTGGGCGTCCCGTGGCTCCGAACCCTCGCCCGGGGGATCGAGGTCCAGCCGAACACGGCGGCGGGCATCATCGCGGCCGCCGTCGGACTCTCGCTCGCGGGGCTCGGCGCGCGCTGGGCGCGGATCGCCTCTCGCGTGATCGGCGTCCTCGTCGCGGCCCTGGGCGCCGCCACCCTCGTCGAGCACCTCGCCCTCGTCGACCTCCACATCGACCGGGTCCTCGTGCCGGGCCTGGGCCTGAGCGCCGCGGTCACGCTCCCCGGCCGGCCCGGTCCGCCCGCCGCCGCGAGCTTCCTGCTCGCGGGCGTGGTCCTCGTGGGCCTCGACGCGCGCCGCCGCGCCGCGTGGCTCGCCCAGGGGCTCGCCATCGTCGCGATGGCCATCGCGCTCCTCGGCGTCGTCGGCCACACCTTCGACGTCTCGCTGCTCTACCGAGAGGCCACCGTCACCGGGATCGCCTTCCCGTCCGCCATCGCGCTCTTGACGCTCGACGTGGGCCTCCTCTGCGCCCGTCCGGACCGCGGCTTCGTCGCGAACCTCGCGTCTACAGGCGCCGGGAGCGCGCTCGCGCGCCGGCTGCTCGTCTACGTCCTGCTCCTCCCCCTGCTCCTCGGCGGGCTCGCCCTCGCGGTGACGGGCGCCTCGGGCGAGGGGGCGCTCGCCGTCTCGCTCCTCGTGGTCGTGCTCTCGCTGCTGTTCGTCGTGCTGGTGCTCCGGGACGCGGTCGCGATCGACCGCATGGAGCTCGCGAAGCTCCGCGCGCAGGAGGCGCACGCCGCCTCGCGCGAGGAGCTCGCCCGCGCGCTGGCGCGCGAGCAGGACGCGCGCGTCCACGCCGAGGCCGCGAGCCGCTCGAAGGACGAGTTCCTCGCCACGCTCTCGCACGAGCTGCGCACGCCGCTCAACGCGATCCTCGGCTGGTCCGGCCTCCTGCGCGACGCGGGCGGCGATCCGGAGCGGCTCGCCCGCGGCCTCGCGGTCATCGAGCGGAACGGCCGCACGCTCGCGCAGCTCGTGTCGGATCTGCTCGACATGTCGCGCATCGCGGCCGGGAAGATCGAGGTCGGGCACGCCGACGTCGATCTGCTCGGGGTGGTGGACGACGCGGTCGAGGCGGTCCGAGCGACGGCGCGCGCCAAGGGCGTCGCGCTCTCCCGCACCGCAGGGCCGGAGCTGCCCCGCGTCGTCGGCGACGCCGCGCGCCTGCGCCAGGTCGCGTGGAACCTCCTGTCGAACGCGGTGAAGTTCACTCAGCCGGGCGGCAGCGTCGACGTGCGGCTCGCGGCGTCGCGCGGGGGCGCCCTCCTGGAGGTGAAGGACACCGGCGTGGGAATGGCGCGCGACTTCCTCCCGGTCGTGTTCGATCCATTCGTCCACGCGGAGGGGGCGTCGGTGCGGCGCCACGGCGGGCTCGGGCTCGGGCTCGCGATCACGAGGCAGCTCGTGGCGCTCCACGGCGGGACCATCGAGGCGGAGAGCGACGGGCCGGGCCGCGGGGCCACCTTCCGCGTGGTCCTGCCGCCGGTCGCGCGCGCGCCCGCGGTGGCGCCGGCGGCGGTGAGCGCCCGGCCCGACCTGGGCGGCGCCCGGGTGCTCGTCGTGGACGACGAGGCGGACTCGCGGGACGTGCTGCTCCAGCTGCTCGCCTCGTGGGGCGCGCGGCCGGAGGGCGCGGCCTCCGTCCGCGAGGCGCTCGACGCCGTCGCCCGGGAGCGCCCGGACCTCGTCGTGTCGGACATCGCCATGCCGGGAGAGGACGGCTTCACGTTCGTGCACGAGCTGCGGCGCCTCGAGGAGGCGCGCGGCGAGCGGCGCGTGGCGATCGCCGCGCTCACCGCGTTCGCGCGCCCCGAGGATCGGCAGCGCGCGATCGCGGCGGGCTTCGACGCGCACCTCTCGAAGCCGGTCGATCCCGCGACGCTGCACGCGACGATCGCCGGGCTCCTGCGCGACACCCGCGGCCCGGACGCCGCCGCCGGCCCGCAGGGCGCGGCCGCGAACCCGGACGCGCCGGAGCCGCCGCGGACCGGCGGCGAGGACGCGCGCGCGGCGGGCTGAGGCGCTTGGGTCACGGCTCGGGTGCGACCGAGCGTGGAGCGAGCCCGCGCTGCTTCGTCCTACAACCTGGCCCCGACGTAGACGATGACCTGCAGCACGCCGGTGAAGGCGACCAGCGCGGCGGCGGAGACGGAGCTCTTGGCGGTGGCGCGCAGCCAGCCGATCAACCCCGGCACCGCGAGCGCCAGCCCGAGGATGAGCCCGAGGGGCAGCCCGCTCACCGAGATGTGCAGGTAGCCGAGCGCGACCGCGGTCTCGACGGCGGCCGCGACGAGCGCGATCACCGGGAGCACCCGCTGCGCGGAGGAGGCGACGAGCAGGACGGAGGCGGCGAGGGCCGAGACGGCGAGGGCGACGTGGAGCGTCATGCCCGCCGCTTCTACGCCGTCCCCTCGCGACCGCGCAAGAACGCGGCGTGCATACATCGGCTCACGGGCTCGCCCCCGCCCCGCCGGCGACCGCGGTCGCCCTGGCGAGCGACAGGCGCCGCTCAGGACCGCGAGACGATCTGGCGGAGCACGTACGGCATGATCCCGCCGTGCCGGTAGTACTCGGCCTCGATCGGCGTGTCGATCCGCACGACGAGCTCCACCTCGTCGCGGCGCCCGTCCCTGCGGTGCACGACGAGCGTCGCCCGCTGGCGCGGGGTGAGCCTCCCGGCCACGCCGACGAGGTCGAACGTCTCCGTGCCGTCGAGCCCGAGCGTCTGCGCCGACACGCCCTCCGGGAGCTGGCAGGGGAGGACGCCCATGCCGACGAGGTTCGAGCGATGGATGCGCTCGAAGGAGCGCGCCACGACGAAGCGGACCCCGAGGAGCGCCGTCCCCTTCGCCGCCCAGTCGCGCGAGCTGCCGGTGCCGTACTCCAGGCCGGCGACGATCGCGAGCGGGATGCCGTCGCGCGCGTACTCGAGCGCGGCGTCGTGGATGGGGAGGCGGCGGCCGGTGGGCTGGTGGACGGTGACCCCGCCCTCGACCCCCGGCACCATGAGGTTCTTGATGCGCACGTTCGCGAACGTGCCGCGCACCATCACGTGGTGGTTCCCGCGGCGCGCGCCGTAGCTGTTGAAGTCACGCACCGAGACGCCCAGCGCCTGCAGGTAGGTCCCCGCGGGCGACGACGGCTTGATCGAGCCCGCCGGGCTGATGTGGTCCGTCGTGACCGAGTCGCCGAAGATGGCGAGCGCGCGGGCGTGGAGCACGTCCTTCGCCTCGGACGGCGCCGCGGCGAAGGGCGTGAAGTACGGCGGCTCCTGGATGTAGGTGGACTCGGGGTCCCAGTCGTAGCCCTTGCCGCCGCGCACCGGGAGCGCGTTCCAGCGCGCGTTCTCGTTGAACCCGCCGTAGTAGTTCTTCCGGTACTCCTCGGGGTTCGCCGCGGCCGGCCGGAGCGCGTCGATCTCCTCCGCCGTCGGCCAGAGCTCGCGCAGGAACACCGGCCTGCCGTCCTTCCCGACGCCGAGCGGCTCCTGCTCGAGGTCCACGTCGACGCGGCCCGCCAGGGCGAAGGCGACGACGAGCGGGGGGCTCATGAGGAAGTTCGCCTTGACGCTCTGGTGGACCCGCGCCTCGAAGTTGCGATTGCCGGAGAGCACCGACGCCGCGACGACGTCGTGGTCGGTGACCACCTTCTCGATCCGCTCGTCCAGCGGACCGGAGTTCCCGATGCAGGTGGTGCAGCCGTAGCCGACGACCTGGAACCCGAGCCGGTCGAGGTAGGGCTGCAGCCCGGTCTCGGCGAGGTAGCGGGAGACGACGCGCGAGCCGGGGGCGAGCGAGGTCTTCACGTGCGGCTGCACCGAGAGTCCGCGCTCCACCGCCTTCTTCGCGAGGAGCCCGGCCGCCAGCATGACGCCCGGGTTCGAGGTGTTCGTGCAGGAGGTGATCGCGGCGATGAGGACGTCGCCGTGGCCGATCTCGACGGTGCCGGGGAGCTCCCGCCGCGGCGGGTTCGGCTGGGTGTCCGGCGTGGGCCGGTTGTTGATCATCTCGTACTCGGTGAGGGTGCTCGTGTTCTTCCGCTCGCCGTCCGGCAGGCTGTCAGAATCCTGCAGGCCGCCGCCCGTGGTGGTCGGCGGGGATCCGTTCGGCGAGCGGTAGCGCTGGCGGAGCTCCTCCGCGGGCTTGCCGTAGCCGGACGCGTCCTTGCGGGTGAACAGCTCCTGGAACGTGCGCTTCAGCGCGCCGAGCTCGATGCGGTCCTGCGGCCGCTTCGGCCCGGCGACGGCCGCGCCCACGCTCGCGAGGTCGAGCTCCACGACCTCGCTGTAGTCGACCTCGCCGGCGCGCGGGATGCGCAGGAGCCCCTGCGCCGCGTAGTAGGCGCGGAAGGCGTCCACCGTCTCCTTCGGGCGCCCGGTCTGCTCGAGGTACCGGATCGAGCGCTCGTCGGGCGGGAAGAAGCCCACCGTGGCGCCGTACTCCGGGGCCATGTTGGAGAGGGTGGCGCGCTCCGGGACCGGCAGGCTCGCCGCGCCCTCGCCGAAGAACTCGACGAACTTCCCGACCACCTTCGCCTTGCGCAGGATCTCGGTCACGCGCAGCACGAGGTCCGTCCCCGTCACCCCCTCGCGCAGCGCGCCGGAGAGGTGCACGCCCACGACGTCGGGGGTGAGGAAGTAGGTCGGCTGACCGAGCATCGCCGCCTCGGCCTCGATGCCGCCCACGCCCCACGCGACGAGCCCGAGCCCGTTCACCATGGGCGTGTGCGAGTCGGTGCCGACGAGCGTGTCCGGGTAGTAGAGCCCGCCCTGCTCGAGGACCCCGCGCGCGAGGAACTCGAGGTTCACCTGGTGGCAGATGCCGATGCCGGGCGGGACGATGCGCAGCTCCTCGAACGCGTGGGTGCCCCACTTCAGGAACTCGTAGCGCGGCAGGTTGCGATCGAACTCGAGCTCCATGTTGTAGCGGAGCGCGTCGGCGGAGCCGAACGCGTCGACCTGCACGGAGTGGTCCACGACGAGGTCCACCGGGACGAGCGGCTCGACCGCGAGCGGATCCTTGCCGAGGCGCGCGACGGCCGAGCGCATCGCGGCGAGGTCCACGAGGAGCGGCACGCCGGTGAAGTCCTGGAGGAGCACCCGCCCGACGAGGAACGGGATCTCGCGCGTCCGCTCGGCCCGGGGCTGCCAGCGCGCGAGGGCGCGGACGTCCTCCTCGGTGACCCGCACGCCGTCCACGTTCCGCGCGAGCGACTCGAGCACGATGCGGAGCGAGACCGGGAGGCGGGACACGGGCCCGAAGCCCTTGCGCTCGAGCTCCGGGAGCGACACGAGCCGGCCGGTCCTGCCGGCGGCGATCTCGAAGGGGACGACGACGCCGAGCCTGTTGTCGTTCATGGGGATCCTCGCCTGAGCCGCGCGCGGCCGCCGGCGGAGCGGGCGCGAGCCTCGGGCCGGGGGACGCGCCCTGGCGTCCCGCCGGTCGTTGGGTGAGCAGCTTTCATACGCGCGGCTCGCCGTCCTTCAAGCGGCGTGTCGGGGCTCCGCCGGGGTGCGCCGCGACGACGCAGACCGCGGGAGCGCTCCGCGCTAGAAATAGTGACCCCGGAGGCTCGATGCCCGTCCCCTCGCAGCTCTACCGCCCGTCGCTCGCGCTGCTCACCGACTTCTACGAGCTGACGATGGCGTACGCGGCGTGGAAGAGCGGCCTCGAGCGGAAGGAGGCGTGCTTCACCCTGTCCTTCCGCAAGAACCCGTTCTCGGGCGGGTTCACCGTGGCGGCGGGGCTCGAGCACGTCGTCGACTTCGTGGAGCACCTCCGCTTCGACGCGGACGACCTCGCGTTCCTCGCGGACCAGCGCGGCGCGGACGGCGAGCCGCTCTTCGAGCGCGGCTTCCTCGAGGCGCTCGGTCGGCTCGAGGTGGACGTCGACGTGGACGCCGTTCCGGAGGGGACGGTCGTGTTCCCGCACGAGCCGCTGCTCCGCGTGGCGGGCCCGATCATCCCGGCGATGATCCTCGAGACCGCGCTCCTCGCGATGGTGAACTTCCAGTCGCTCGTCGCGACCAAGGCCGCCCGCGTGTGCATCGCCGCGCGCGGCGAGCCGGTGCTCGAGTTCGGGCTGCGGCGCGCGCAGGGCATCGACGGCGGCCTCTCCGCGAGCCGCGCCGCCTACCTCGGCGGCTGCTCCTCCACCTCCAACACGCTGGCGGGCCGCCTCTACGGGATCCCGGTGCGCGGCACGCACGCGCACAGCTGGGTCATGCTGCACGGCGACGAGCGCGAGGCGTTCATGGCCTACGCCCGCGCGCTGCCCGCGAACTGCGTGTTCCTCGTGGACACCTACGGCTCCCTCTCCGGCATCGACCACGCCATCGAGGCCGGCCGCTGGCTGCGGACGCAGGGGCAGGAGATGGTCGGCATCCGGCTCGACTCGGGGGATCTCGCCTGGCTCTCGATCCAGGCGCGCAAGCGGCTCGACGAGGCCGGCTTCCCGAAGGCGGTCATCCTCGCCTCGAACGAGCTCGACGAGAACATCATCCAGAGCCTGAAGGACCAGGGCGCCACCATCACCGTGTGGGGCGTCGGCACGCGCCTCGTGACCGGCATGGGCGACGGCGCGCTCGGCGGCGTGTACAAGCTCGGCGCGGTGCGCGACGGCCCGGAGGGCGCCTGGCTCCCGCGCGTGAAGGTCTCGGAGCAGACCGCGAAGACGAACGTGCCCGGGGTGCTGCAGGTCCGCCGCTTCCTGCGCGGCGGGGAGTTCCTCGCCGACGCGATCTACGAGGAGGGGATCGGGCTGCCCGCGCCGGCCGTCATCCTCGATCCGCTCGACCCGCTGCGCCGCCGCGAGATCGAGGCGGACGTCGCGGGCGAGGATCTCCTCGTCCCGGTCTTCCGCCGCGGGCGTCGGGTCTACGACCCGCCGCCGCTCCCCGAGCTCCGCGCGCGCACCGTCGCGCAGCTCGGCCGCTTCCACGCGGGCGTGAAGCGGTTCGTGAACCCGCACCAGTTCCCGGTCGGGCTCGAGCGCGGGCTCCACGAGCTCCGCGCGCGGCTCGTGCTGGAGGGGCGCGGGTCGCCGCGGTGAGCCCCCAGCGGGCGGAGGCGGGGGCGGGGAGCGCTCCCGGCCTCCCACTTGACGCCTCGCCCGCCGCCACATAGTCAACATCTCGCTTGAGCACGAGACGGGGCAAGACGGGGGAGACGCCGGGCCGGCGGTTCAAGACCGCCATCTACGAGCAGTTCGCGCGCGTCTCCAAGGCGCTCGCCAGCCCGCACCGGATCGAGCTCGTGGAGCTGCTCGCCCAGGGGCCGCGGACGGTGGACGCGCTCGCCCGGCTCACGGACATGAGCCTCGCGAACACCTCGCAGCACCTCCAGGTGCTGCGCGCGGCCGGCCTCGTCGAGGCCACGAAGGAGGGGCTGTTCGTCACCTGCCGGGTCTCCGATCCCACCGTGCCCGCGCTGCTCCTCGCGCTGCGCGGCGTCGCCGAGGCGCGGCTCGCGGAGGTGGAGCGGATCCGGCGGGAGTTCCTCGCGGAGCGGGACCAGCTGGAGGCGCTGGACGAGGAGGCCCTCCGCCGCCGCGTGCGCGCCGGGGAGGTCACGCTCCTCGACGTGCGGCCGCCGGAGGAGTTCGAGTCGGGCCACATCGCCGGCGCGGTCTCGGTGCCGCTGCCGGACCTCGCGAAGCGCCTCTCGGAGCTGCCGAGGGACAAGGAGGTCGTGGCCTACTGCCGCGGACCGTACTGCGTCCTCGCCGTGGAGGCGGTGACGCTCCTCCGTCGCAAGGGGCTCAAGGCGGTTCGCCTGTCCGACGGCGTCCTCGACTGGGCGGCCCGGGGCCGCCGGGTCGAGCGGTCCGGCCGGTCGTGACCGCGCCCACGCCGCTCTCCTACGAGGCCTGGCGGAGGAGCCTGCTCGGGAGGACCACCGAGGCCGTCGAGCGGGCGGCGGTGATGGAGCTCTGCGGCGGCGTGGCGGGCGCGAGGATCCTCGACGTGGGGTGCGGCGACGGCGCGTACGCCCTCGCCCTGGCGCGGCGCGGGGCGCGGGCGACCGGCGTCGATCTCTCGCCCGCCGCCCTCGCGCGGGCAGGCGCGAACGCCCGGGCCGCCGGCGCGGCCGTCGCGCTCGCGGCGGGGGACGCCGCCGCGCTCCCGTTCGCCGACCGGAGCTTCGAGCTCGTCGTGTCGGTGACGGCGCTCTGCTTCGTGCCGTCGCCCTCCGCCGCGCTGCGCGAGATGGCGCGCGTGCTGCGCCCCGGCGGCCGGCTCGTCCTCGGCGAGCTCGGCGCGGTCAGCCTGTGGGGTGCCTGGCGGCGCGTCCGCGGCTGGCTCGGCGCTCGCCCGTGGCGCGACGCGCACCTGTGGACCGAGTCGTCGCTCGCGGCGCTCGTCGCCCGGGCGGGCCTGGAGCCCGGCGCGGTCCGAGGCGCCGCCTACCACCCGCCGCTCGGCCTCGCCGCCGCGGCGCTCCGTCCGCTCGACCCGTGGCTCGGCCGCCGGACGCGGGCGGGCGCGGCGTTCCTGGCGCTCGAGGCGGCGAAGCCGCGCCATCGCGTGTGATCCCGCCCGGTCAGAGCGGCTTCACCATCCGGATGGCGTCCCACCGCTCGTGGTTGCGGCGCGGGTAGGCGCGCCGGAGCACCCCCCGCTCCTCGAAGCCGTGCTTGCGGTAGAGCGCCACCGCGCCGGTGTTGTGCGGGAACACGTGCAGCACCACCTCGCGCGCGCCGACCTCGCGGGCCCACCCCACGGCCGCGTCGAGGAGCGCGTCGCCCACGCCGCGGCGGCGGTGGCCGGCTGCCACGAGCATCCCGAGCTCGGGCGAGGTGCGGCCCACCATCGCCGCGAGCCCGAGCGGCTCGGTGCCGCCCTCCTCCTCCGCGACGAGCAGCGTCCCCTCGCCGCTGTCGAGGAGCGCGCGCCAGCGGGCGCGCACCTCGCGGTGGTCGATGGGCGGCTCGGTCGCGAGCCACTGCCCCTCCGCCGCGACCGCCTCGAAGAGGTCGATGCAGCGATCGAGATCGGCGTCGGTGAGGGGCCTGACGCGCACGCTCGGGGACGCTAGCACGCGCCGCGCGTGTGCGCGCGCGGCGCACCTCTCCTGGCCGGAGCGCGGTCACGATCCCGCGGGCGAGGCGAGGCGCGCTCGCGCGGGCGCCGCGTCGAAGGCGAGCCGACGCGCTGCTCCCGCGGGGCGTTTGGGCTAGGGTAGGGCAGATGAGCACGCCGAACCCGTGGACCGTGGTGCAGGCCGCCGACTACGAGCAGCACATGGGGCCGGAGGGCCTCGATCAGCGCGCCCCGCTCGCGGCCGTCTTCCAGGAGGCCTACCTCGCCGCGCAACCCGGACGGCTCCTCTTGCTCGGCTGCGGGACCGGCAACGGCCTCGACCACGTCGATCCCTCCGTCACCTCGCGGATCGTCGGGGTGGACGTGAACCTGCAGTACCTCGGCATCGCGCGGCAGCGCTTCTTCCACCTCGGCCCGCGGCTCGAGCTCTACTGCGCCGAGGCGGAGAAGTTCCGCGCGGCTCCCGGCGCGTTCGACCTCGTGCACGTGCCGCTCCTCTTCGAGTACGTCTTTCCGGAGGTGCTCGTCCGGCGCGTGGCGGAGTGGCTCGGGGACGGCGGCGGCTGCACGGCGGTCGTGGAGCTCCCCGGGGGGGACGGCCCGCCGCCCCCCTCCAAGCCGCTCCAGCTCATCGGTCGAGCCAAGCGGCTCGTCCCGCCCGAGGAGCTCGAGCAGCTCTTCGAGCACTACGGCATGCCGCTCCGCCGCGAGCACACGGTCCCCCTCCCGCACGGGAGGAGCTTCTGGGTGGGCTCGTTCGGGCGCCCGCTGAAATAGGGAGCCGGGCGCCGGCGTACGATCGGGCCGGAGGTCACGACACGATGCTCTGCCCGTACTGCCGCACCGAGAACGCCCCCGGCGCGACCCGCTGCGCCGCTTGCACGAGCTGGATGGTCGAGCGGCCGCCCGTGCGCGACTGGACGCGGGCGCGCGAGGGCCGGCTCATCGCCGGCGTGGCCCGCGGCCTCTCGAACCGCTTCGGGCTGCCCTGCGCCGCCGTCCGGCTGGTGTTCCTGCTCTCGATCCTGTTCGGCGGCTGGGGCGTGCTCGCGTACATCGCGCTCTGGATCGCGATGCCGCTCGAGCCGCTCGCGCTCCTGCCGCCCGCGAACCTCGAGCGGCGTGAGCCCGAGGCGGTCCAGCACGGGTAGATCGGCGCCTCCGCGCACGGTCGCGCGCGTGCGCTCAACGGGCACCCACGCCAGCGGGCTCTCGCTGCCGGTTCGCACCGTCAGCGGGAGCTCGTCTCGACCCTCAGATGGTCCGTGGCACGCCCAACGGACGGATCGACCACATAGCGGGAGGGCTCCATCCCCGCCGGCGCGACGAGCGTCGACGCACGACGTCGTCGGTCGCGAAGTCGACGTCGTCGGTCGCGAAGTAGACGTCGTCGTCCATGGGTGCGCGAAGAGCCTCCGGTACCTGAACCGAGACTGAGTACGCGCAACCGGGATCGAGCCGGCCTCCGGAATATCGAGCCGGCGCTCTGGACCAGCTACGCGCGTGCACCACAATCTGTCCCGCTAATGAAAGCTGGCAGATAGGAACGGACACCCCACAAGCGCGCCGGCTACGCCGTCGGCGACGGCACGGCCCGTAGGGAGGCCACAAAAGGCCGCAGCCCCATTTTGCGGAAGGTGAATGTGCGACCTCGGCCCTACAGTGCGTCCACGCTTCTGCCTCGGCTGTTCGCGTCGCCTTGGGAGACATTGTGAATAAAGCGTCCGATCGGCGGCGCACGCACTCGCGCCCAGCTCACCGTTGTCCCTTGCTGCGGATGGCTGTTATAGCGCTCGCGATATTCGGCATGCGACACGCGAGTGCGGCATCCATAGTGATGGAACCTATTCACCTTGACTCCGGAGCCCCGGTGTCACTAACGCTTCCCGTGCATGCGGGGGACAGGGTGGATCTCGGGATATGCTGGTACACCTGCGAATTCGGTGGGACAAACGCTCGGGTAGTCGTATGGAGCGATGGGTTCGAGGCGGCAGCGACCCAGCCGTTCCTTTGCGTGCCCGCTTCGTTCGTTGCCACCGCCGATAATCAGGTGTTGAACGCTCAGATCGAACCATATTCTTCATATATCAGTTTTGAATGCCCTCCCTGTGTCCAGAACGCGGACATCGACATTATAATTGCGGCCAAGGTCCAAAAGACGCAGCAAGAGATAGACGAATACACTGCCATGGCCGAGACAGATACGGCTCTCGCAGCTGTGTTCGGGTGGTGCGCATCCAGGTTCCCCGCCCTGGAAACGGTGTTCGCTACGGAATCCGCGGCGATGACTGGGATGGCAATGTGGCGATCGAGGCTCGCAAGGGATCCGCCTGACGACAATTATACGGTTATCGCGGATCCTGTGTTCCCGCAGTTGTCGCCATTCATTGAGACCCCAGGCGTGAGTAAAGCCGTAGCCGAGGCCACCAACGCATGGTTGGCGAACATGGGAACCGAAGCGGGGTACATCGGTGCGCTCATAGCCGCGATCAATCGCTCTCAGGGGGCGGCCGATGGGGGCAGCAGGTACTGGGAGCAGCAACAGTTGAGCGCCGCGGCGCAATATGCGGTGGAGGCGGCCACGGCGCTGGCGAGGGACGCAGAGTTGAGGGCAGCCGTCGCGACGGCGTTGTACGAGTCCGGCTATCAAGATGTCGTGATCGATCAGGCGAGTGTGGAGGATGCGCAGTTCAACCTGTGGCTCCGGCTCAACAATCTCGATCCCGCCCAGCTATCCGTCTTGCAGTCGTTTAGTGCGGCGGACTACAACGACGTGGCGCAACGGTACGTCGCGAAAGGGTTGATGGTGAATGCGAACCCCGCGAGTGTATCGGCGCTGGGCAGCTTCCCGGCTCTTCTCGTATCTCCCGAATGGGCGCAACACGATGCTGATGTCGTTGCGCAATACCTTGCATTCGCGAGTCGCAACGGTCCGGTCGGGGTGCCGTTTGTACCTGGGACGCCGACGTTCGCGAACGTCACAGCGACGGACGTTCAGGTGAACTGGGCGACGGCTGCCGGCGCGACGAGCTACAAGCTGGAACGGGCGCCGGACGCGAGCGGCGGACCGGGGGAGTGGGGCGAGGTCGCGACCGGTATGAACGGAACGCAGCTTATCGACAGCGGCCGAGCGGCGAACACCGAGTACTGGTATCGCGTGCGCGGAACGAACAGCCAAGGCGATGGTCCTTACTCGGATGCGAGCAGCGTGACGACCGCGCCGAACGCGCCCGGAGGACCGACATTCGAAGATGTGCTCACGACGTCGCTGACAGTGAGCTGGACCGAGCCGAGCGGAGGAGCTGGACGCTACGCGGTCGATCGCGGCACGACCGAAGCCGGCCCGTGGGCCTCGGTCGCCGCTGGACTGACAGCGCTGAGCTACTTAGACTCGGGATTGGCGAGCAGCACGACGTACTACTATCGAGTGCGGGCCCTGAACGCAGAGGGGTATTGGAGTGCATCGCCTGCAATGGTGGTGACGACGGCGACCGATCCAAGCGCTCCGCCCCCGAACTCTCACCGGTACTGGCGCCTGCTTTGCACTCGTACGTCGGGGAAGTACTTGGGTTTCGCCGAGATCGAACTGCGCTCGGGAGGGCCTGATCTCACCGGTTCCGGGGTGGCATCTGACTCTGGTCACTACAACACCTGGGATGCGGGAAAAGCCGTGGATAACTCCACCAGCACGGCATTCACCACCTCGACGACGAGGGCCACGACAACGAACCCGGTGTGGTGGCGCTACGATTTCGGGGAGGGGAACGCGACAGCAATCACGGAAATCGCGATCATGCCGCGGCAGGACGGGTACTTCCGCGAGGCGCCCAGCGACTTCTGCTGGCAGTGGAGCGATGATGGTCTGAGCTGGACATCTCAGCGCTGCTACGCGGGCTGGGCCTGGGCAAGCGCCGCACAGCAGGTCATTCCCGTGGTGGCCCCCGAAGGACTATAGCCCATGAAACGACCCGCTGGCAGCAGCGTGGGTCCGTCCGCCAGCCGCCGATCCTCCGGTCAACTCGTTCGGTTCTGGGATGACCGTCTCCGGGCTCGTATTGCCCGGCTCGACGGGTGATTTGCGGACCGTATTACCAGTCGACTTGGGAGGCGTACTCATACAGTGAGGTGTGTTGTTGCAGTCATGGGCGTTACGGGCCAGCGATAACAATCGGTCGCTGCTACGAAGCGGAAGTCTCGGCGCTGGGTCGAAGTGCTTCGCTGATCGTACCCCGGGTGTCGCAGCACCCCGGAAGATCGCACTGAACGGACCGATCAATGAGCGTGCAATGGAAGAAAGTCGGCCGGATTCTGAATACCGTCTCCGTCGTGTCCGCGGCTCTGGCCCTGATCTGGATGTTCCTCGAGCCAGAAGGACGACATGAGTACGCGATCGGCTCCGTTCACATCACGCGGTATGCCGTGACGCAGACCCTCTTATCAGTATCACTCGTTACCATAATGGGGCGTCTCGCACTCAACTTGCGTTCGCGCGGCAACGGAACCCGCCAGGGGTCACGTCTGTCATAGCCACGGCGGACAGCTCCAGAAGGCATCTGAGCCCTGACGGATCCCCTCATCCCCACGGTCATGGGATGGGGCCGGTTCTAGACGTTCCGCAGGGTTGAGATCATCGTGCGGGGCTCATGCGCAACCAGGCCATCCGCCCCTACCGCGTGCACGACTTCGTCTCCTCGTGGAGGCGGGCGGCCGCGAGGCCGTGGTGGACGTCGTGCGGCGTCACCAGCCCGAGCCCGCCGTGGCTGTGCTCGGTGTTGTACCAGCCGAAGAAGTCGGCGCAGTGCGCACGCCCGTCCTCGACGGCGCCGAAGCGTTCCGGGAAGTCGGGCCGGAGTTTCATCGTCTTGAACTGCGACTCGGAGAACGGGTTGTCGTTCGAGACGTGCGGCCGCGAGTGGCTCTTCGTGACGCCCAGGTCGGCGAGCATCAGCGCGACCGGGTTCGAGGTCATAGAGGTGCCACGGTCGGCGTGGACCGTGAGCTGGTCGCGCTGGATGCTTCGCGTTCACAGGTTCGCGGATGATCCGCGGGCCGAGCAGCTTCGCGATGTCCCAGCTCCAGAGCTGGTTCGGGGCGATGGCGAGCAGCTCGGGCGCCTTGTACTTCGGTTGCCGCAGTTGGTCCCGCCGCCCGCGGACCTCCGCGTTCTCAGCGAGGACGCGGTACATGGTGCGCTCCGAGCAGAGATACCGGCCCTCGTCGAGCAGCGTCGCGTAGACCTCGGCGGGCGCGAGCTCCGCAAAGCGGGGCTCGTGCAGGACGTCGAGCACGGCGCGTCGTTCCACAGCGACGAGCGCGCGGTGGCTGCTCCTCTTCGCAGGCGGCGGGCGCGGCTTGAGCGCGCGGCACCTCAAGAACCTGCGCTTCGGGATGGGGCTCACCGACACGCGCATCGGCTAACCGAGCGGCGTGACCGGATCCTCCTGGTCGGCGCCATCGCCGCTGCGCTGCTCACGCTGCTCGGTGCCGCCGGGGAGGCAGTCGGGGAAGACCGGCGGATCAAGGCGAACACCTCGAAGGAGCGGACCCACTCCCAACCAGGGGCTGTTCCACTTCGACTGCCTGCCTGGCATGCGCGCAGAGCGCGCGCGACCGCTGATGCAGACGTTCGACGAACTCGTTCGCCAGCAGGCCACGTTCGTGAAGTCTTCGGCCTCATGCGAGGGGATGGCTCAGGCACTCGTGAGCAGTCGGATGCGAGTGTCTCAGATGCGTATTCCATGATTGCCGCAGGGAGCCGTCGCGCCCGTCACGTACTTCGCAACGAAGGGTTGGTCCGGGGTCGTGGACATGGGCGCCGGTTCCTTGACCATCAAGGCCGTCGCCGCGAAGCCGGGAACGTCGCCCCAGGAGTACGACGTGAACGGCGCGTTCACCGCAACCCTGGTCGCGTATCCGAGCGGTGCCTCGACGGACACCGTCACGATCGACATCACGTTCTGAAGAGACGACGGCAGCGGCGGCGAGGCGGGCCATCATCGCGTGGCGTGGCTGCTTTTCGGGGGTGTAGCCGAGTCGCGACCTGACTCTCCCTCACCCCAGCCGCCCCAAGAGCCGCAGGAGCCCGTCCACGATCGTGATCGGGTGGGGCGGGCAGCCGGGGACGAAGAGGTCCACCGGGATCCCAGCGAGCGCCGCCTCGGCGCCGCCGCTCACCACGGGGCTCTCCCGGAACACGCCGCCCGAGATGGCGCAGGCGCCGACCGCGATGACGAGCCGCGGGGCGGGCACCGCCTCGTAGGTCTTCCGGAGCGCGAGCAGCATGTTCTCGGAGACCGGGCCGGTCACGACGATCCCGTCGGCGTGGCGGGGCGAGGCGACGAACTGCACACCGAAGCGGCCCAGGTCGAACTGGATGTTGCCGGTCGCGTTGAGCTCGGCCTCGCAGCCGTTGCAGCCCGCGGCCGACACCTGCCGGAGCTTGAGCGAGCGGCCGAGGACGCGGCGCATCTCGCCGTCGAGGGCGGCCGCGAGCACGGGCTCGTCGCCGCGGACGACGAGCGCCTCGCGCGCGCGCGCGGCGAGCCGGTGGTCGTCCGTGAAGCGGATCGCCCCCGGCGGGCACGCCGCGGCGCAGTCGCCGCAGAAGACGCACCGGCCGAGGTCCACCGCCATCGACGCCGTGCCCGGCGCGAGGATCGCCTCGGTCGGGCAGATCTCGGCGCACGCGGTGCACCCGTCGGTGCAGCGGGACGGATCGATGGCGGGGCGTCCCCGGAACCGCGCCGGGAACTTCGGCGGGCCGTCGGGGAACGCGACCGTCTGGCGGCCGTAGCCGAGCCTGAACTTGAGGATGTCGATCACAGGTCGTGCCCCGCGTAGGAGAGGTTGAAGCTCTTGTTGCAGAGCGGGAAGTCCGAGATCTGTCCGTCCCGGAGCGCCATCGCGAGCCCGAACCAGTTGTGGAACGAGGGGTCCTTCACCTTGTAGCGGGCGAGGAGCCCGGCCTCGTCCGTCACGGCGACGTGCGCGATCTCGCCGCGCCAGCCCTCCACCATCGAGACCACGAGCGACCCGGGCGCGAGCGGGCCGAGCGGATCGCGCGCGCCGCCCTCGGGTAGGTTCTCGAGCTGGCTCGCGACGAACGCCGCGCTCCGCTCGCCCTCGAGGAGCCGGATCCAGGCGCGCGCGAAGACGTCCCCGGTGTCCGCGGTGACCACCGGGACGTGGACGAACCGGAAGATGCCGAACGCGTGGTCGCGCCGCACGTCGCGGTCCACGCCGCTCGCCCGCGCCGCCGGCCCGACGAGCCCGAGGGCGAGGGCCGTCTCGCGCGACACCGCGCCGGTGCCCTCGAGCCGCGCCCGCACCGAGGGCGACTCGAAGAAGAGCCCGGCCGCGCGCCGCGACTTCTCCCACGCCCCGCGCACCCGCGCGGCGATCGCCTGCGCCTCCCCGGCGCCGAGGCCGTGGCGCACGCCGCCCGGGACGAGCAGGCCGCGACCGAAGCGGTTCCCGCAGAGCTCCGCGGTCGCGTTCAGGAACTCCGCTCGCAGCGCGCCGCAGTACGAGGCCGTCGGGAGGAAGCCGACGTCCCCCGCGAGCGCGCCGAGATCGCCCACGTGGTTCGCGAGCCGCTCGAGCTCGAGGGCCACGCCGCGGAGCGCCATCGCCCGGGCGGGCGGGGGCCGCCCGGCGAGCGACTCGAGCGCCTTGACGTACGCGAGCCCGTGGCCGACCGAGGTGTCGCCGGCGATCGACTCCGCGAGCGCGAGGGAGCGGCGGTCGGGGCCGCCCTGGAGCATCGGCTCGACGCCGCGGTGCTGGTAGCCGAGCACGATCTCGAGGTGGAACACCTGCTCGCCGTGGCACTGGAAGCGGAAGTGCCCGGGCTCGATGATCCCGGCGTGCACCGGGCCGACCGCGACCTCGTGCACCTCCTCGCCCTCGACGGCGAAGAACGGGTACTCGCCCGGGATCGTCGCGCGGGGATCGCGCCGGCCGAACGCGTCGCGCACCGGGCGCAGCGGCGGCTCGAACCTGAGCGGCTTCAGCCAGGGGTGTCCCTCGGGCCGGACGCCGTACTGCTCCGCGAGCTCGCGCTCGAACCCCTGCGCGGCTGGGACCTCGGCCGAGAGCGCCGGGTAGGCGCCGTCGACGATCGTGGACAGGAGCGCGAGTCGACCCTCGGGATCGTCGGCGAGCACGGCGGTGAGGAGCACGCGGCCCTCGGCGGGGCGGCCGAAGAGGGCGGCGAGCCGGCCGCCGCCCGCGATCGCCTCGAGGACGATCGCGCGGAAGCGCGAGACGGGGTGCACGGGCACGGCGCGGGCGTCCACCGCCTCGCCGTTCCACGTCTCGAGGAGGTCGCTCGCGCGGGGGCGGACGTCGTGAATGGGTCCGGTCATGTTCACTCCCAGCGGCCGCCGACGAGCTGCGCCGCGGCGCCGAAGAGGTCCCTGAGCCCCTGGGGCAGGAAGAGCCCGAGCAGGAGGACGAGCACCATGAGGGCGAAGGGCGGGGCGGCGGTGAGCCAGCTGTCGTCCGTCCCGGGGACCCGCGGCGCGTCCCCCGGGTCGCCCTGCACCACCGCGAGGACCGTGGTCGCCATGCCGATGAAGATGACCGCGAGGAGCGCGAGGAAGAGCCCGCCCACCACGAAGCGGCCGGCCCCGAAGGCGCCGTTCAGGATGGCGAACTCGCTGAAGAACGGGGAGAAGGGCGGCGAGCCGGTGACGGCGAGGAACCCGGCGAGGAAGAGCGGCCCCGACACCGGGAGCCGGCGCGCGGCGCCGCGGACGTCGTCGGTGGTCTTCGCCCCGAACGCGCGGTGGATGTTGCCCGCGGAGAGGAACAGGACGCCCTTCGTGAGGCCGTTGTTCATCGAGTGGAAGAACGCGCCGCCCGCCGCGCCGCCGCCGAGGCCGATGCCGAGGGCGAGGATGCCCATGTGCTCGACGCTCGAGTACGCGAGCATCCGCTTGAAGTCGCGCTGCCCCACGACGAACACCGCGGCGAGCGCGATGGAGAGCAGGCCGAGGCCGACGAGCGCGTCGCGCGCGAACGCCTCGTCGCCGGCGGCCCGGGTCACCTGGAAGACGCGGGCGATGGAGAGGAACGCGAAGTTCGTGAGCCCGCCGGCGAGGAGCGCGCCGAGGAGCCCGGGCGCCTCGCCGTAGGCGTCGGGCTTCCAGGAGTGGAGGGGCGCGAGGCCCATCTTCGTCCCGTAGCCGACGAGGAGCAGGACGAAGGCCGCGCGCACCCATGGCCGCGACAGGGACGGCCCCGCGGCGATGAGGTCGTCGAGGAGGAGCGAGCGGGGACCCCCGGCGCCGGCGCCGGACAGCGCGAGGAAGAACGTGCCGAGCAGCGCGAGCGCGATGCCGAGCGAGCAGATGAGGAGGTACTTCCAGGTCGCCTCGAGCGAGCGCGCGTTGTGGTTGAAGTAGATGAGCGGCGCGCTGGCCAGCGTGGTCGCCTCGATGGCGACCCAGGAGAGGCCGAGGTGGTGCGAGAGCGCGACGACGGTCATCGCGGCGAGGAGGAGCAGGAGCCCGCCCACGAAGACCCGGTTGTCGCGGTCGGCCCGCCGGGCGAGGTAGCCCTGCGCGTAGATGGCGGCGGCGAGGAAGAGGGCGGTCACCGTGAGGAGCGTCACCTTCGCCATGGGGTCGAAGGCGAGCCACGCGCCGGCGCGGGCGGGCGGCGGCGAGGCGAACAGGGCGGCCACCCCGGCGGCGTGCAGGAGCGCGCCCGCGAGGAGCACCAGCGGCCGGCGGCGGTTCGAGGGGACGAGGAGCGCGACGGGCGCGAGCGCGAGCGGGGCGAGGATGACGAAGAGCATGGCGCGCCCTAATCCTTCAGCGCCGAGAGCTTCTCGGTGTCGAGCGAGGAGAACTCGCGGTTGATGTGGAACATGACGATGCCCATCACGAACACCGCCGCGAAGAGGTCGAGGAGGACGCCCGCCTCGACCATGACCGGCATGACGTCGGAGAGCAGCAGCCCGAAGACGTAGACCCCGTTCTCGAGGACGAGGAACCCGAGCACCTGGCTCACCGCCTTCTTGCGGGTGACGACGAGGAGGAGCCCGGTCCAGACCGTGGAGAGCGCGGTCGGCACGAGGAAGCCGTGGGCGCCGGCGTCGGGGAGCGGCAGCCGGCTCGAGAACGCGAAGGCGAGCGCGACGCCCACCGCGCCGAGCACCATCGAGGGGACGAAGCCGATGACGGGCTCCATCTCGCGGCGGATCGACGCCTCGCGGATCGCCCGGAACATCAGCCAGGGGATGAAGAACCCCTTGATGGCGAGCGCGCCGCCGGCGAGGAGGACCGCGTGGCCGAGGTGGTGCGACTCGCGGAGGAGGAGGAGCGGGAGCGCCGCGAGGAGCGCGCCCTGGATCGCGACGGTGCGGATCGCGGCGCCGAGGCGGCTCGAGGCGAGCAGGAACAGGTCGATGACGACGACCAGGACGAAGACGAGATCGACGAACGAGGCCATCGCGGTCACCGGAGGAGGAGGACGAGCGCGAACACCGAGAGGACCGACGCGCCCACGAGGAGCTGCGGGACGCGCACGATGCGCAGCCGCGCCATCACGGACTCGACGACGCCGACGCCCACCGCGAAGCAGAGGACGCCCAGGAAGAACAGCGCCTCCGAGGCGAGCGCGCCGTCGCCGCGGCCGAGGACGAGGCGGGAGAGGATCGCCCCGAAGAGGAAGAGCTTCAACGAGGCGCCGTACAGGATGAAGGCGAGGTCGGGCCCGCCGTGGTCGAGCACCATCACCTCGTGGATCATCGTGAGCTCGAGGTGCGTGTTCGGGTCGTCCACCGGGATGCGCGAGTTCTCGGCGAGGGCGATGACGAACACCGCGATGGCGGCGAGGAGCAGCGCCGGGCCGGCGGAGCCCCACGCCCCCGGGAGCGCCGGGCCGAGCATGCCGGAGAGCGAGAGGGTACCCGTCGCGCGCGCCAGCACGAGCAGGCACAGGAAGAGGGCTGGCTCGGCGAGGCTCGCGAACGTGACCTCGCGGGCGGCGCCCATCCCCTCGAACGCGGAGCCGGTGTCGAGCGCCGCGAGGGCGGTCGCGAAGCGCGCGAGGCCGAGCAGGTACGCGAACAGGACGAAGTCCCCGGCGAAGGAGAGCGCGGCGGGCGCGCCGCCCATCGAGAGGAGGAGCCCGGCCGACGCCACGGCGGCGAGCCCGACGATCGGGCCCGCGCGGAACACCCAGGTCGTGGTCCGGCTGTAGACGGCGCCCTTGCGCAGGAGCTTCGCGAGGTCGAGGTAGGGCTGCAGCAGCGGAGGGCCGACGCGCCCCGCGAAGATCGACTTCGTGCGGTTCACGACGCCGAGGAGGAGAGGGGGCAGCGCGAGGAGCGCGGCGAGGTGCAGCACGGTGCGCAGGAGGAGCATGGGCGTGTTCACCAGCCGAATCCCCAGGCGAGGATCGCGAGCAGCGTCGCGAGGACGAGCAGCACCTGGAACTGGATGCGGCGCAGGAAGAGGAGGTGGGCCCGCGCGGCGAGCCACCGGAAGCCGCGCGCGGCGGGGGCGAGCGCGAGATCGAGGACCGTGTCCGGCACCTCGGTGTGGAACGCGGCGCGGGCCGGGAACGCCCCGCCGAGGCGCGGCGCGGCGCCGCGCGGGAAGATCGCCCACGAGAAGCGGCGGACGAGCAGCTCGGCGAAGGACGAGCCGGTGTACTGCGCGCGCGGGAGCGGGCCAGAGAAGGCGCAGCCCCAGGTCTCGACGTCGGGGGCGCGCGGCGCCCCGAGGCGACGGCGGAGGAGGACCAGGCCCGCCGTCGCGACGAGGAGCGCGGCCGCGGCGACGCTCACCCG
>NZ_JALCZB010000067.1:0-23878 GCF_022690745.1 Anaeromyxobacter sp. SG64
AGAGCGCCGCCAGCCGCCGCCGCGCGGGCGGGCGCGGCACGCGCCGCGCCGGCCGCCGCTAGCGAAATCGACCGCGAGTCGCCGTCGCCGGACGGTCCGGGCGCCGTCGCGACGCGCGCGCCCGGCCGCCCCGGAGATCGCAGGCGGGAGCGCTCCTCAGCGCTCGCGTCCGGCCGCCTCGCGCTCCCCGGGCAGCTCGAAGCTGAGGGTGGAGACCGCGATGAGGATCTCGCGCAGGAAGAGGACGAGCGCGGAGACGAACGCGCCCATGGCGGCGATGAACAGCACGGCGAGGAAGATCGAGAAGTCGACGCCGACGAGGTAGCCGACGAAGGCGCTCGCGATGAGCACGCACACGAGGAGCGCGGCGCTCGTGCCGGAGGTGATGGCGAGGTTCACGAGCTGGCGCCTGCGCAGGAGCGTCTCGATCTCCCGCTCGATCCAGCCGAGCTCCTCCCGCGGGAGCTTCGACGCGCGGTCGATGAGGATGCGGACGCGGTCCACGATGCGGGCGAGCCGCCCGGACAGGACCGAGAGGATCGTGCCGATCGCGGTGAGGAGGAACACGGGCGCGACCGCGAGCTGGATCACGCGGGCGATGTCGGTGATGTGGGCGTCGCCTTGCACCCGCTCATGGTAGCCGAAGCTCGCCCGGCGCGCGGCTCCGTCGCCCCTTCCCGCCACGGAACGGGAGGGAGAGGAGGAACAGGAGCACGGCCGCGACGGCGTCCGCGCCGAGGATGTAGACGGGCCACGGGCCGAGCAGGTCGAGGAGCGTCCCCGAGCGCGGCTTCTCGCACAGGTACATGTAGTTCGTGCCGAAGCGCGCGTTCACGGCCCCCACGGCCAGCGCGTAGGCGTTCACGCCGAGGAGCGTGCGCCACCACGCGCCCGGCCGCGGGCGGAGGAGCCCCGCGAGGACCAGGAACAGCACCGAGGCGACGATCGCCCCGTGCGCGAGGAAGAACTGGATGGCGGCGTAGGACGGGAACGGCACGTCCGCCAGGTCCGGAGTGACGAGCGCCATGCCGCTCCCGGCGACGCCGAGGAAGTAGACCGCCTCGAGCGCCCAGGGCCTGAGCGTCGCGAGCGCGTACACCGCGAGCCAGAGCACGACGTCGCACAGGTCGAGCGGCAGCCCGTGCGGAGGGTTCAGCCAGCCGAGCGACACGCCGTGCCGGTACCAGACGAGCTCGTTCACGGCGATCACCGCGGCGATGGCGCGGCAGAGGGGCCGCGCGAGGCCGGGCCGGGCGCGGGCGGCCGCCGCGAGCGCGGCGGCCACGACGGGGACGGCGGCGAGGATCGCGAGGTGCGTCGCGCCGAAGAGGCGGAGCGTGCCCACGGAGGGTGCGATAGCGCGGAGGCGCGCCCGCCGCCCCACCCTCCCCCGTGCGGTCCTCCCCCGGCTGCGCGCGACCGCGCGGGCATCGCCCCGTCCGGTCGCGCCGCGATGACGCCCCGGTGACGCGGTCACCGCAACTCTCGAGAGAGGACGGAGGAGCGGCGATGGCGGGGGAGCGGATGGCAGGGGTGACGGAGGTGGCGCGCGTGAAGCCGCGGCTCCGCGGCGTCTCACACGAGATCGCCGCGTACCTCGCGGCTCCGGCCTGGGCGCTGCTGTTCGTCCACGCGGAGACGGGCACCGCGCGCACCGGGGCGCTCACCTACGGAGCGAGCCTGTTCGCGCTCTTCCTCGCGAGCGCCGTGTACCACCGCCCCACCTGGTCTGCCCGGGCGCGGCGAATCCTCTGGCGCGTCGATCACTCCGCGATCTTCCTCCTCATCGCCGGGACCTACACGCCCCTGTGCCTCCTGCTCGGCGACCGCGGGCGACCGCTGCTCGCCGCGGTCTGGCTCGGCGCCGCCGCGGGGGTGGGGCTCTCGATCGCCTGGGTGACCGCCCCCAAGGCGCTCATGGCCGCGCTGTACGTGCTGCTCGGGTGGCTCGTCGTGCCGGTGGTGCCGGCGCTCCACGCCGCCATCGGCCCCGCGGCCCTGGCGCTCCTCCTCGGCGGCGGGCTCCTGTACACGGTGGGTGCGGTGATCTACGCGCTGCGACGGCCGGATCCGTTCCCCGCGGTGTTCGGGTTCCACGAGATCTTCCACCTGCTCGTGGTGGCCGCGGCGGCCTGCCACTTCGCCGTGGTCGCCGGCGCGATCCGCGCGCTGCGCTGACCGCCCCGAGCCCGCGCCTCGCCGTCAGGTGCGCGCGCGCAGGAGCGCCTCGCGGAGCGTGACGAGCCCGTCCGCGTCCACTCCCCCCCGCAGGCGCGCCGCGATCGCCGCGGCGATGGCGGGCCACGCCGGGTCGAACCACGCGCTCGACGTCCGCCCGCCCTCGTCGTGGACGCGATCGAGCGCGGCGCGGATCTCGACCACCGCCGCATCCTCGAGCCGGTCCGCCTGCGCGAGCTCGAGCGGCACCTCCCGCAGCACCCGGTCGCAGACGCGAGCCGCGAGGACGCGCGCCTCGACGTAGGACAGCCCGCGGATGTCCTCCGCCGTGAACCAGCGCTCGCCCCGGGCGCGGCTCTCGAGCTGCGCCTCGACGTCGGCGACCGGCCGCGCGCGATCGCCGAGGACGGCGCGCGCGGCGCGGAGGGCGCCGTCCGGATCGGCGCCGGGCGCGAGCTCGAGCAGGAACAGCCGGCCGGCGGCGTCCACCTGGGCGCGCGCGAGCTCGGGGAGCAGGGACAGGCGCGCCAGCACGGGCGCGAGCACGGTGCCTCAGCCGAGGCCCGCCACGGGGCCTCAGGAGAAGCCGCTCGCCCGCAGGAGGAGCCGTCGATCGGGGGTCTTCACGCGTGCGACTCTACACCGGCCCCCTCGGGATCCAGGGGCCCGGTGCAGGCGAGGCGAAGGGCGCCCGGAGGCACGGACGCCCGCGACCGCGTCCCGCGTCCGAGCGGCTCCGGGAGGCCACCTCGACGCGGGCCACCGATCGGCCGACGCTCGTTCGCGGAAGGAGGCTGTCGATGCGCTTCGTCACCCTGAACCTGATCTTTGCGACGTGGCTGCTCATCTCCGCCTTCGCGTTCCCGCAGACGCCGTTCTCCACCGCGTTCACGGCCATCTCGGCGCTCGTTGTCGCCGTCGCTGCGTTCGCCGCGCAGGGCAAGCCAGGCCTGCGCTACGTGATCTCGGTGGTCGCGGTGCTGCTCGCGATCGGGGCGCTGTTCCTCACCCACGTCTCGGGCATCGCCCGCGTCAGCAACGCGCTCGTCGGCGCCGTGCTGTTCGCCATCTCGCTCGTCCGCCCGGGGCACGCGGCGACGCCGCAGACCCCCGCGGCCTCGTCGCCCTGAAGGCGCGGCCGTCCCGTCTCCGGACCCCCCGCGCCCGAGCGGCGGGGCCCGCGAACGCGTGCCCGCGGCGCTTCGACGCGAGCGCCCGCCGGCCGGCTCCCCGCCCGCGGGGACCGCCCACGCGAGCCGCCGCGAGGGAGGCGCGTCGGCCGCAGAATGCGCATGTACGGCAAGGAGGACGGGCCATGATCCCATCGCTGATCGAGACGCACCTGCGCGAGAGCCATCGCGGGTACGAGCACCACACCCACCGCACGGCGATGTCCGCGCAGGAGCTCGCCGCTGCCGAGCACGTGAGCGGCCACCGCGTCGCCAAGCCGGTCGTCGTGAGCCTCGACGGCCTCATCGCGTTCGCCGTCGTGGCGGCCACCGACCGCGTGAGCCTCGCGGCCCTCGAGGAGGCGACGGGGCGCCCGGCCGAGCTCGTCGCGGAGTCGGAGTTCACGCCGCGCTTCGAGCCGTGCGAGGCCGGGGCGGAGCCGCCGCTCGCGATGTTCGGCGTGCCGATCTTCGTGGACGAGGTGCTCCTGCAGGAGCGGAAGCTCGTGATGCCGGCGGGCACGCACGAGGACGCGGTCGTGCTCGACACCGGCGAGTGGATGCGCTGCGAGGGCGTCACCCCCATCGCCGGCCTCGGCATGGCGTCCGCCCGCTCCGAGTTCGGCGGATGAGCGCGGCGGCCTAGCGCCACCCGCGCCAACCTCAGGGCTTCAGGACGGCCCGGCCGAGGAGGGTCCCGTCCGCGAGCGCGTCCACGCCCTCCTGGAAGCGCTCGAGCGGGAGCACGCGGTCGACCATCGTCCTCACCCGCCCCTGGGCGACGAGCTCGACCGCCTCCCGCAGCTCGGCGAGCGTGTTCCCCACCGAGCCGAGGACGCTCTGCTCGCCGACCACGAGCTGGATCGGGTGGATCTCGAGCGCGTCCTCGGAGTAGCCGACGAAGACGAGCCGGCCGCGCTTCGCGAGGCAGCGCGCGCTCGCGGCCATCGTCTCTCGCGTCGCGACGAGCTCGAACACCACGTCGGCGCCCCGGCCAGAGGTGAGCTCGCGGACGCGCGCGGCGACGTCCTCCTCGCCGGCGCGCACCGTGGCGTCGGCGCCGAGCGCGCGGGCGGCCTCGAGCTTCCGCGGGGTCCGGCCGACGGCGATCACGCGCGCGCCGCGCAGCCGCGCCACCTGGACGAGCCCGAACCCCACCGCCCCCACGCCGTACACGACCACCCAGTCCCCGAGGCCCACGCGCGCGAGGCCGGCCGCGTGGACCGCGGTGGTGACGCCGCAGCCGATCGGCGCCGCGTCGGCGTCGGAGATCGCGTCCGGGAGCGGGACCGCGTTCCGCGCGGGGACCCGCACGTACTCGGCGAAGCCGCCGTCGGTGACGAAGCCGTGCTCCGCCCGGAGGGCGTCACACAGGTGCTCGTCGCCGCGCAGGCAGTGCAGGCAGCGGCCGCAGCCGGAGTAGTAGTAGACGATGACCCGCTCCCCCACGCGCGCCGGCTCGACCCCCTCCCCCACGCGCTCGATCCGTCCGACGATCTCGTGGCCGAGGGTGAGCGGCGCCACGCCGAGGTCGAGCAGGCCGGACAGGAAGTGGAGCTCGGTGTGGCACACGCCCGCCGCGGTCACCCGGACCCGCACCTCGCCGGGGCCGGGAGCGGGGGTGGCGATCTCCTCGAGCTGCAGCGGCTTCTTCGGACCGTGATAGCGGATGGCGCGCATGAAGGCCTCGGACGTTCGTTTAGGGATCACCGCCGGCTCCAACTAACCGTGCGGACGTGGCCCGGCCACTCTCCATGGCCACGCCGGCCGCTCACTCTCCGCGCATCGGGCAGCCGTGCGCGACCACCTCCACGGTCGCCTCCGGGTGGCGCTCGCGCAGGAGCCGCGCGTAGTCCTCCGCGCGGTCGCGGTTGCGGGTGCCGCAGACGGGCGGCTCGAGCCGCTCGTCCGGCCCGACGAGGGAGGAGGTGCAGGCGGGGCTTCCGTCCACGGTGACGTGCCAGACCATGGCCCCGGAGAATACCTCGACCGGGCCGCGGCTCCGGCTGGCGCCCGGCGCCGGCTTCCGGTAGTCGTGTACCGGAATGACCCCAGGGCAGCGCGCGAACGTGAAGAAGGCGCTCGAGCGGCTCCGCGCCGAGCTCCTCCGGACCGGCCCGGCCCGGATCGAGCCCAACCGGACGGATCCCGCCACGACCGGCGTGGCGGACGAGGACGCGCAGGCGCTCTCCGAGATGCTCCAGGTGCTCGCCTCGCAGCGCAACAAGGGCCAGGCGGAGCTCGTCGCGCGGATCGATCGGGCCCTCGCGAAGCTCGCGAACGCCCCCGAGGACTTCGGGCTGTGCGAGGACTGCGACGAGGAGATCGCGCCCGGGCGGCTCGCGGTGATGCCCTACGCGACCCGTTGCCCGGCGTGCCAGGCGAAGACCGAGCCGCGGCTCGGCGGCACGCGCCGCAAGCTCACCGACTACCGCTGACCGCCGCGAGGGCTACCTTACCGTTCGATGGTCGAGCGGTTCGTCGAGCACTTCGGCTACGGGGCCATCCTGGCGCTCCTCGTGGGAGCGGGCGTCGGCGTGCCCCTGCCCGAGGAGCTCACCCAGCTCACCGCCGGCGTCCTCGCGCACCAGGGCTACCTCCGGTTCGTGCCGTCGGTCGTCGCCTGCTGGGTCGGGATCGTCGGCGGCGACTTCCTCTTCTACTCGCTCGCCCGGCGGCACGGCGACGCGATCATGGAGAGCCGGCCGGTGCGGCGCGTGCTCACGCCGGGGCGGCGCGCGTGGCTCGAGCGGCACTTCGAGCGCCACGCGTTCTGGACCATCGTGGTCGCGCGCCACACCTCCGGGCTCCGCCTGCCGGCCTTCGCGCTCGCGGGGACCCACGGCGTCCGGCGCCTGACCTTCCTCCTCGCGGACGGGCTCTCCGCGCTCGTCTCCGTCCCCCTCGTCGTGACGGTCGGCTACCTCGCCTCGCACCACCTCGCGGAGGCCCACCGCGACCTGCGGCGCGTCGAGCTCGGGATCCTCGCGGCCGTGGCGCTCGCGGCCCTCGTCGCCTGGGCGGTGCGCGCGCGCCGCCGCCGGGCCGCGGCGGTGCGCGGTCCCGGCGAGGCCGTCACGGAGCGGTGAAGTCGATCCGCGCGAGATCCGCGCCGAGCGCGCGCGTGTCCTGGACGCGCACCTCGCCGTCCGTGAACGACAGCACGAAGTCCTCGAGGAACAGGCTGCGCTTCACCGGCGTGCTCGCGTCGGTCCACCAGCCGGAGCACGCGTCGCGCAAGGTCTCGGGCGTCTCCGGCG
Source organism: Anaeromyxobacter sp. SG64 (assembly GCF_022690745.1). Classification (NCBI taxonomy): domain Bacteria; kingdom Pseudomonadati; phylum Myxococcota; class Myxococcia; order Myxococcales; family Anaeromyxobacteraceae; genus Anaeromyxobacter; species Anaeromyxobacter sp. SG64. The sequence goes on from NZ_JALCZB010000067.1 coordinate 6,608, forward strand.
TCGCGTGCGCCACGCCCCCGAGGTAGGTGAAGCCCGCGTCGGCGCGGACGCGGTAGACCCGCAGCCCGCTGAAGGTCATGAGGTCGCCGTAGCCGCCGGCCGGGTCGCCGCCCTCGCAGATGACGATGGGCAGCGCGAGGAGCGCCTTCTCCGCGAAGTAGTTGAAGGCGAGGTGGTCGGTCACCGCCTGCGAGGTGGACCCGCGCGTACCGATGAGCTCCCGGTACGCGAGCGCCGGCGCGGCGGGATCGGCGACGTCGAAGAGCTGGAGCTGGATCCCGGTGAACCAGGCGAACCCGCCCTGGTCCGACGCGTCGTAGCCGAGGGTGAGGAGGTGGTCCGGATCCATGAGGTGCAGGTAGGTGGAGAAGCCCGGGACCTTCAGCTCCCCGGCGATGGCGGGCGCCGCCGGATCCGCGAGGTCGAGCACGAACAGCGGATCGGTCTTCTTGAAGGTCACGACGAACCCGCGTACGCCGTCGAAGCGGACGGAGCGGATGTCCTCCGAGGGGGCGATGCCGTCCACCCGCCCGACCTCCTCGAGGATCCCGCCCGCGTCCCGCAGCACCGCCACTGCGCTGTGCGCGGCGGGATCCGGCGAGTGGCCGGTCGTGGTGGCGATCCGGAGCGCCCCCGCGTGCTCGTCCAGCGAGAACGAGCTCAGCACCCGCCCCTCGACGACGCCGCTCGCGCGGTACTCGGCGCGCGGCCCGGGTGCGTCCGCGAGCTGGAACGCGTGCACGGTCGTGGCCTCGGGGGAGGCCTCTGGCTCCGCCCAGAACCAGCTCCCGCCGCCGCGCCAGGCGTGCGGCGACGCGACGTACAGCGCCGCCGGCGCGGCGTAGACGAAGCCCGGCCGGCCGAGCACGGTCGTCACGGAGAGCGGGCCCTCGCCGTCCGTCGAGAGCGAGGCGATCGAGACGAACCCGACCCCCAGCCCCTCCGCCGAGGCGTGGAAGCCGGGGCAGGCCCCGAGCACGTCCGCGTCCACGGCGTCGCCGCCGGCGTCGTGGCGGACGTCGCGGACCGCGGGCACGAAGGCGCCGAGCTCCGCGCCCTCGATGAGGGCGCGGTTCGCGCGGCGGAGCTCCTCGAAGGCCTCGCGGATCGCCCGGGGCGACGTGCCGTCACCGCATACGAACGTGCTCGGCCAGTACGCGAGGCCCGGCACCGTCCGCTCGGGCAGCGCGAGGACGGCGTGGACGGACGCGCCGATCCTCCGGGCCGCGAGGTACGAGCCGTTGAAGGTCACCTCGCGGAGCACGCGCGGCCGGGCCGGGTCCGAGACGTCGAGCACGGTGATCTTCGAGGGGTTCCCGTCGCCCGTGGGCACGCAGTCGTAGCCGTAGGTACAGTCGCCGGCCGGTACGGCGACCGGGCTCGCGGTCGTGCCCCCCGGCACGGGCACCCCGCCGCCGCCCGAGGGCGGGACCGGGGTCGGGCCGGGCTCCGGGGGGGGCGCCGAGAGCGACGAGAACACGACGACGCGGCCCTCGTTGAGGAGGAGCCGCCGCGGCGTCCCCTCGACCTCGACCGCCGCGATCCGGTGCGCCTCCGCGGCGGGCCAGGCGTCCACGATCTGGAGGCGCCCGTCGCCGATCGCGTAGACGAGGTTCCCGTCGGTCTTCACGAGGTCCGGCTCGTCCACGCCCGCGACCTGGACGTTCGTGTCGGAAAAGGCCTTCGCGCCGCCCCCGTCGCCCGCGTCGCCCGCGGGCGCGAGGGGCGGGACCGCGCCGCCGTAGGCCCAGCAGCGTCCCTCGAGCGCGGTCGCCAGGTTCGCGTCCAGGGCGCGGTCCATGTCTGCGACGAGGCGATCCCGGAGGGCGCGGGCGAGGTCCTCGCACCCGGCGATGGGGTCGAGGCCGACGCGGGCGATCGCGACCTCCGGCCCGCCCGCGCCGGAGTGACAGCCGGCCAGGGCGAGGCCGGCGAGGACGAGAGCGGCGGTGGCACGCACGGGAGATCCTCCTCGACGAGGCGGGAGCACACGCCGCGTGCGTCGAGGATACGCTCACCCTCCTCGCCGGCCGTCCGCCGTACGGGGGCGGCTCGTCCGGGTCGGCGGCGACGGAGTCGCGGCCGTGTTACCCCGCGCGGCGGGACGCGCCCGGGTCGCTCCCCGCCAGGACCGGCAGCGCGGAGGCGGCGCGCACCGGGAGCTGGATCACGAAGCGGGCTCCGTTCGTGTAGCCGCCGTCGAGGAACATGGCCCCGCCGTGGCGCTCGACGATCTGGTAGCTCATCGCGAGCCCCAGCCCGGTGCCCTTCCCGACGCCCTTCGTCGTGAAGAAAGGCTCGAAGAGGCGCGCCTGGTGCTCCCGCGCGACACCCGGCCCGCTGTCCGCGACGGTGACCTCGATCCGGTCGCCGACCGCGCGCGCCCGGACCGTGACGGTGCCCGCGTCCCCGACGGCGTCGAGCGCGTTCTGGACGAGGTTGTGCCAGACCTGGTTGAGCTGTCCGGGCTGGAAGGCAGTCCGCGGGAGCGGGCCCACGTCCACCTCCACGCGGACCGCCTCCGGCAACCTGCGCGAGAGGAGCGTCGCGGTCGCGCGGAGCCCCTCCCCGGGATCGCCCAGCACCATGCCGGGCGCGTCCCCGCGGATGAAGGCCCGCAGATCGGCGTGAACCTGCCGCACCCGCTCCATCGCCGCGCGCATCATCTCGGTCGCGTCCCGGACGTCCTTCGAGGTGGTGTCCACGTCGAGCTCGGCGCATCGCCGGCGCAGCGCGGGCAGGTCCGCGGCCGTCGCGGCCTCGGCGGCGCGCGCGACCTCGAGCAAGCCTCCGAGCGAGGCGCCGAGCGGGTCGAGGTTGTTGTGGAGCACGTTCAGCGGGTTGTTGATCTCGTGGGAGAGGCCGGCGAGGAGCCGCCCGAGCGCGGTGAGCTTCTCCGAGGCGACGAGGCGCGCCTGCGCGTCGCGGAGCTGCTCGAGCGTGCGCTCGACGTCGGCGTTGCGCATCGCGAGCTCGTGCGACACGACGAAGCCGTCGCGCACGAGCTGGCTGCGCACGAGCGTCATGATCGTCGCGATGACCCCCGCGCTGCCGATGTAGAAGCCGGCCGCCACGAAGTCCGCGAGCTCGCGGGCGTCCGGCCACACGGCGAACCCCGAGGACATCACGGCGAGCAGGAACCCGAACAGCGCGAGGGACCACCGGGCCGGCCAGGAGAACATCGCCCCCGCCCCCCAGAAGAAGAGCGAGAAGCCGAAGACGTAGGCCGGGAAGTGCCGGACGTGCGGCAGCATCAGGGCGATCGACGCGCCGCCCACCGCCAGCGCCAGCACGACCCACGCGCGCAGCCCGCGGGTCGTCCGCGCCCGGCGGATGGCGACCACGCAGATCGAGGCCACCGCGGTCGCCACGAGGCGCATGGCGGTGAAGGGCTGCACCCACTCCGGCTCGAGCAGCGCGTCGAAGACGATCCAGAGCGGGATGAGCACCGCGGAGAGGACGACCGCGGTCGTGCCCTCCCAGCGCTCCCGCGCGAGGCACGAGGCCTCGAAGCCGACCTCGAGGTCCGGGCTCGCGGCTCCGGCGCTCACGGCGCGTCGCCGCCGGAGGCCCCCGCGCGCCGCGCCCGCGCGATCCGGACCTGCTCGTCGAGCGTGCGCTGGAGGGCGTCGCGATCCCACGGCTTCATGACGACCGCCGCGGCGATCCCGGTGCGTGCGGCCTCGGCGAGCTCCGGGTGATCGGGGTAGCCGGTCACCATGACGCGGCCGACCTCCGGGTGCGCCCGCTGCATCCGGACGAGCAGCTCGAGCCCGTTCATGCCTGGCATCGCGTAGTCCACGAGCGCGACGTCGAAGCTCCCCGCGGCCAGCTCGGAGAGGGCCTCGTCTCCGGACAGGGCGAGCGTCGCGTCGTATTCCGCGCGGAACACGATGCGAAACGTGCGCAGGTTGGCGTGATCGTCGTCGACCACCAGGACCCTCGGCTTCGGCACCTCCGCAGGCATACCGGCGCAGGATAGCGGAACCGGGGCGGCGGCCGAAGGGGGCCCGGGCGCCCTTCGCCCGCCGCGGCGCCGGGAGGTCCGGGGCGCCGGCGCACGCGACGGGTCCCCCCCCCCCCCCCGCCCGGGGGCCGGCCGGGGCCGGGGGGGCCGGGGGGGGGGGGGGGGGGGGGGGCGGGCGGGGGCCCCCCCCCCCCCCCCCCCCCCCCGGCGCCGGGAGGTCCGGGGCGCCGGCGCACGCGACGGGTCCCGCCCGCCCGCCCGCCTTGGTCCGGCAGGGCGCCGGAGGGCCGGGGCGTCAGGCGCCCGGCTCGCGGCGGAAGAACAGCGCCCCGAGGGGCGGGAGCGTGAGGGTGAGCGAGTGCAGCCGTCCGTGCGCGCCCACCGGCGCCGCCTCCTGCCCGCCCAGGTTGCCGAAGCCGGCGCCGCCGTAGCGGGACGCGTCGCTGTTCAGGACCTCGCGCCAGAACCCGCCGCGCGGCACGCCCACCCGGTAGTTCTGGCGCGGCACCGGCGTGAAGTTGAGGACGACGAGGATCTCGGGGTCGGCCTCCCCTCCCCTGCGCAGGAACGACAGCACGCTCGCCTCGGCGTCGTTCGCGTCGATCCACTCGAAGCCGCCCGGGTCGAAGTCGCGGACGTGCAGGGCGGGGCTCTCGCGCATGAGCCGGTTCAGGTCCTCGACCCAGGCCCTCACGCCCTCGTGCTGCTCCCGCTCGAGCAGGTGCCAGTCGAGGCTCCGCTCGTGGCTCCACTCCTGGCCCTGCGCGAGCTCACCGCCCATGAAGAGGAGCTTCTTGCCCGACTGCGCCCACTGGTACGCGAAGAGGAGGCGCAGGTTCGCGAACTTCTGCCGGCCCTCGCCCGGCATCCGGTCGAGCAGGGAACGCTTCCCGTGGACCACCTCGTCGTGCGACAGCGCGAGGACGAAGTTCTCGGAGAACGCGTACATCATCCGGAACGTCACCTCGTTGTGGTGGAAGCGCCGGAACACGGGATCGTGGCCCATGTACGCGAGGGTGTCGTGCATCCACCCCATGTCCCACTTCATCCCGAACCCGAGGCCGCCGACGTAGAGCGGGCGCGAGACCATCGGCCACGAGGTCGACTCCTCGGCGATGGTCTGGACGTCGGGGTGCTCCGCGTACACGACCTCGTTGAAGCGGCGGAGGAACGCGATCGCCTCGAGGTTCTCGCGGCCGCCGTAACGGTTCGGGATCCACTCGCCCGCCTTGCGCGAGTAGTCGAGGTAGAGCATCGACGCGACCGCGTCCACCCGCAGGCCGTCCACGTGGTACGCGTCGAGCCAGAACATCGCCGAGGAGAGCAGGAAGCTCCGCACCTCGTTGCGCCCGTAGTTGAAGATGAAGCTGTCCCAGTCCGGGTGGTGCCCCTGGCGTCGGTCCGCGTGCTCGAACAGGTGCGTGCCGTCGAAGTACGCGAGCCCGTGCGCGTCGGTCGGGAAGTGCGACGGGACCCAGTCCAGGATCACCCCGAGGCCCCGCTGGTGGAGCGTGTCCACGAGGAACATGAAGTCCTGCGGCGTGCCGTAGCGGCTCGTCGGCGCGAAGTAGCCCGTCGTCTGGTAGCCCCACGATCCGTAGAACGGGTGCTCGGTGATCGGGAGCAGCTCGACGTGGGTGAAGCCCATCCTCGCGGCGTGATCGGCGAGGAGCGGCGCGAGCTCGCGGTACGTGAGCGACCGGTTCCCCTCCTCCGGGACGCGCCGCCACGAGCCGAGGTGCACCTCGTAGATGCTCATCGGGCTCGCGAGCCCGTTCCGCTCGCGCCGCGAGCGCATCCAGGCGTCGTCGCCCCAGTCGTACGCGAGGTCCCACACGACGGACTGCGTCCCCGGCGCGGCCTCGTGCATGAGGCCGAACGGATCCGCCTTGTCCACCTCGTAGCCGCGCTCGCGCGATCGCAGGTGGTACTTGTAGACCGCGCCCTTCTTCACGCCGGGCAAGAAGCCCTGCCACAGCCCGGAGTCGTCGAGGCGGCGGAGCGGGTGGCGCGCCTTGTCCCAGCCGTTGAAGTCACCGATCACGGAGACGCGCTCGGCGTTCGGCGCCCAGACCGTGAAGGACGCGCCCTCGACGCCGTCGAACGCGCCGAGGTGCGCGCCGAGCGTCCGGTAGGCGCGGTGGTTCGTCCCCTCGTTCCACAGGTGCCGGTCGAGCTCTCCGGGCCCACCGCGCGCGAGCACCTCGCCCGGCGCGTCTTCCTGCGCCCGCCCTGCGGCGCGCGCGGCGGCGCGCGGCGCGCCCCTCGTTCCCTTCCTCGGCAAGCTCTCCTCCCCTTCCCGGTCTCGATCCGACTCGGCGGCGAGGAGCCCGGCGATCCCGAGCAGCGGCAGCCCCACCCACTCCGGCCGGTTGTTGAGCTCGTACGCGAGCTCGTACAGCGCCTTCTCAGTGAGGTGCAGCTCGAGCAGCGCGCGCACCTCCGCGCCGGCCCGGGGGAGGAAGCGCCCGCCCTCGGCGACGTCGAGGTACGCGCGGAGGAACGCCGCCGCGACCCAGGGATACCACACCCGCGCCCACGCCTCGGCCCGGCCCCCGTCCTCGGGGCGACCCCCCGCGCTCGCCGGGCGCCGAGCAGCCCCCTGGCACGACGCGTAGTGGAAGGAGCGGATCATCCCGGCCACGTCCCGCAGCGGCGACCCCTTCGCGCGCCGGGCCGCGAGCGGCGCCGCGGGCTCGCCCTCGAAGTCGATGACGACGAAGTCACGCCCCGTCCAGAGCACCTGGCCGAGGTGGTAGTCGCCGTGCGTCCGCGTGCGCAGCGCGGTGAGCGGTCGCTCGAGGACGAAGCGCAGGCGCCGCTCGAGGTCGTCCTCGCGCGCGAGGATCGCCTCGGCGCGCGCGCGCACGTCCGGCGCGAGCGTCCCGAGCCGCGCGCGGAGGAGCGCGAGCGCGCCGCGGACCTGACGGACCGCCCCGTCGTGGAGCGCGCGCCGGTCCTCCGGCGAGTACGGCTCCGGCCGGAACGCCTCGTCGTCCGATCCGCGCGCGAGGGCGAGGTGCAGCTCCGCGGTCCGGCGGCCGAGCAGCCCGGCCGAGTCGAGCGACGGCGCCGCGAGCGTGCGGAGCTCCGGCGGCGGCGCCCGGCCGGCGAGCTCGACGAGGGGACCGGCGGGAGGCGCGGGCGGCGCGGTGCCGGCGGCGCGCTCGAGGAACGCGGCGAGCTCGCCGAGCGTGAAGGTCCAGGCGTCGCCCTGGTTCGGGACGAACGCCTGCAGGAGCGCCAGCGCGCGGGGCTCGCCGCTCGACGGCCGGTACTCCACCGCGCCGAGCACCGGCGGGACGTTCGGGAACGCGGCCCGCTCGGTGAGGTACTCGCCGACCTCGAGCTCCGGGTTCGCGCCCGCCTCCGTGCGACGGAAGAGCTTCAGGACGAGCCGCTCGCCGAAGCGGATGGAGGTGTTGCTCTGCTCTGCGCCGAGCGGCGCCGGGGCGAGCGCCTCGACCCCGGGCGCCTCGCGCGCGAACGCCTGCGTCGGCCAGGCGACGAGCGTGCCGGCGCGCGCCCGGAACGTGCGGCCGTGCGCGATGGCGTCGAGGAGCGCGCGCGAGAAGGCCGGGTCGCGATCCGTCGCGTAGAGGAGGCCCGGCTGACCGCCGGCGCGGAGCGCCGCGACCCCCGCTCCGGGGAGGTCCGCGCGGACGCGGTCCGCCGCTGCGCCGGAGGCGAAGGCGAGCGGGAGCGAGTAGACCTCCGGCGCGCCCTCGGCGTACGAGACGGCGAGGAGCACGAGGCTCGGCGCTCCCGGCCCCGAGCCGATCCGCGCGACGTCCAGGACCGCCACCCGCAGGATGTGGCGGGCCTTCCCGCCGAACCACCGCCGGCCCAGGAGGTAGCGCGGCAGCACCTCCTCGAGGCGCTCCCGCGCCGGGCCGGGCTCCAGGATCCCGTCCCACGGCCCACCCGTCGTGATCGTCGCGAGCGACTCCTCCATCTGCCCCCTCGGCCCGTTCACATGAAGTAGTCGAAGTCGCGCTCGGTCCGGACCCGGCGGCGGATGCGGAAGATCTGGGCCGGCGCGCTCGCCGGATCGAGCTCCACGTAGTTCCGCGCGCCGTGCCAGAGGTACCGGCCGCCGCCGAGCAGGTCGTGGACCTGGTACGGCTCGTCGCCGCGCAGCCCGAGCAGCTCGAGCGGGAGCTCCAGCCAGCCGGCGTGGACGTGGTGCGGGTCGAGGTTCACCACCACGAGCACGAGATCGGAGAGGTCCTCGCTCGCCTTGGAGTAGGCGATGAGCTGCTCGTTGTCGATCGGGTGGAACGCGAGGCGCTCGTTCGACTGGAGGGCCGGGTGCTCCCGGCGGATGCGGTTCACGCGCGCGATGAAGTCGCGCAGGCTGTCCTCGCGGTCGAGCTGCCAGCTGCGCAGCTGGTACTTCTCCGAGTCGAGGTACTCCTCGCTCCCGGAGCGCACGGCGCGCCCCTCCATGTGCTCGAACGCGGCGCCGTAGATCCCGTAGCTCGCCGCGAGCGTCGCGGCGAGCACGAGCCGCGCCTGGAACATCGGCCGGCCGCCGTACTGGAGGGGCTCGGGGAGGATGTCCGGCGTGTTGGGCCAGAAGCTCGGGCGGAAGAAGTCCTTCACCGGGCTGCGCGTGAGCTCGGTGAGGTACTGCGTGAGCTCCCCCTTCGTGTTGCGCCAGCTGAAGTAGGTGTAGGACTGCGTGAAGCCGAGCTTCGCGAGGTGGTACATCACCTTCGGCCGCGTGAACGCCTCGGCGAGGAACACGAGGTCGGGCCGCGTCCGCCGCGCCTCGGCGATGAGCCACTCCCAGAAGCGGAACGGCTTCGTGTGGGGGTTGTCGACCCGGAAGATCCGCACCCCCTCGTCCGCCCAGTGCAGGACGACGTCGAGGAGCGCCGACCAGAGCGCGCGCCAGTCCGGGTTGTCGAACTCGAGCGGGTAGACGTCCTGGTACTTCTTGGGAGGGTTCTCCGCGTACTGGACGCTCCCGTCCGGGCGGCGCCGGAACCACTGCGGATGCTCCTTCACCCACGGGTGATCCGGCGAGCACTGGAACGCGACGTCGAGGGCGAGCTCCAGGCCGAGCTCGCGCGCCCGCGAGACCAGCCGCCGGAAGTCCTCCGCCGTGCCGAGCTCCGGGTGGATCGCGGTGTGCCCGCCTTCGGGCCCGCCGATCGCCCACGGGCTGCCGACGTCCACCGGCGTCGCCTCCGTGCTGTTGTTCCGGCCCTTGCGGAAGGCGCGCCCGATCGGGTGAATGGGCGGGAGGTAGAGGACGTCGAAGCCCATCGAGGCGACGTATGGCAGCCGATCGACCACGTCCCTCAGGGTCCCGTGGCGGCCGGGCTCGGGCGACGCCGAGCGCGGGAACAGCTCGTACCAGGCGCTGAAGCGACCGCGCTCGCGATCCACCGAGACGACGAGCTCCCGCGCATGGCGCGCCGCGCCGCTGCGATCCGGGTGACGGGCGACGGCGAGCCGGAGCTCCGGATCGAGCGCCTGCCGCGCCCGCTCCTCGAGCGGCGCATCCCCCCGGAGCGCCGCCGCAGAGCCCCGCAGCCGCGCGCCCTCGTCGCCCTCCGCCCGCGCTGCCGCCTGCTCGACGAGCTCGGCCCCGACGAGCAGGTCCACGGGCTCGACCGCGCCGGCCGCCAGCTTCCTCTCGAAGCCGTGCGCCCAGCTCCCGAACGCGTCCACCCAGGCCTCGATCGTGTAGCGGTGCGGCTCGAGCGCCCGGACGGCGAAGGACGCGCGCCAGCGGTCGTTCCCCACCGGCGCCATCGCGACCTCCGTCCAGGAGGGCTCGCCCTCGCGCCGGTGGCGCAGGACGGCCACGAGCGCGTCGTGCCCCTCCGTGAACACGTCCGCCTCGACGACGACCTGCTCCCCCACCGTCCGCTTCACCGGGAAGCGGCCGGCGTCGATCTCCGGGGCGACGTTCTCGATGACGACGCGTGGCGGGCGCTCGGCCGGCGGCTGGGCCGCCTCCGGGCGTGCGCGCTTGGCCATGTCCACCTCTCGGGCGCGGGGCTCGAGTGCAATCTGTGGGTGGCCCACCGCGCCGCGCATGGCGCGCTGCCGTCCGGCGCGGGAGCGGCCGGGCGGACATCTCCCGTTCGCGGGCGGGCAGGGGTCGAGGTTCGAGGTCGAGGTCGGGTCGCGGTCGCGGTCGCCCGCCCCCTCGCCCATTTCCCCCCCGTCCGCCCTCCCGCTCCCCCGCCGTGCAAGGTCTCCGCTCGTGGTCCGTGCTAGCCTCTCGCCGCCTTGTCCCCCCCCGCCCGGCGGCTCGTCCGTGAGGCGCTCGAAGCGCTCGGCATCCGCCGCCTCCTCCTCGGCGTCCACGACGCCGCCTTCCCCACTCTCCCCGGCGAGGACGTGGGCCGCGGCTCGCCCTCGGCCGACGGCGCTGTCGAGCTGCTCGAGCTCGCCTCCGCGCTCGGCTTCGACGGCCTCCAGCTCGGCCCCTCGGGCGCCACCTCCGCGTCGAATCCGTCGCCCTACGACGGCACCCTCTTCTCTCGCAATCCGCTCTCGATCGCGCTCGCGCCGCTCACGCGCCCGGAGTGGGCGTGCCTGCTCCGGGAGGAGACGCTCGCCGAGCTCGTCGCCGCGCGGCCGGGCGGCGACCGGGTGGCGTACGGTTACGCGTTCGCCGCGATGCGGCGCGCCCTCGCAGAGGTCGCCGCGCGGTTCCGCGCCGCGCGCGCGGCGGGCGCGGGGGGCCCTGTTGCGGAGCTCGCGGCGCGGCTCACGGCATTCCGCGCGGAGCACGCCGGCTGGCTCGTCCCGGACGCGCTGTACGAGGTGCTCGAGCGGGAGCACGGTGGCGCGAGCTGGCGCGCGTGGCCGAGCCGCGAGGACCGCGAGCTCTTCGCCCCGGGGCCCGGCGCCGGGGCGGCCGGCGCGAGCCGCCGGGAGGCCCTGCTCGCGCGCCACCGCGGCGAGGTCGAGGACCACGCCCTCGTGCAGCTCCTCGCGCACGAGCAGCACGCCGCGTTCCGCGCTCGCGCCCGCGCCCTCGGGCTCGCGCTCCACGCCGACCTCCAGGTGGGGATGTCCGAGCGCGACGTCTGGGCGGCGCAGGGGCTCGTCCTCGACGGATGGCGCATGGGCGCGCCGCCGAGCAGGACCGACCCGGAGGGCCAGCCGTGGGGGTTCGCGGTGCTCGATCCGCGCGGCTACTTCGAGACGGACGCGTCGGGCGGGCGCGCGGACGGGCCGGTCGTCCGGTTCCTGCGCGCGCGAGTCCGCAAGGTGCTCGCGGAGCACGACGGGCTCCGCGTCGATCACCCGCACGGCCTCGTCGCGCCGTGGGTCTACCGCGCCGGCGGCGAGCCCGGCGCGGCGGTCCGGGCGGGGGCGCGGCTCTTCTGCTCTCCCGAGCTGCCGGAGCTCGCCGCCCTCGCGATCGCGCGCGCCGACCAGGTGAACCCCGGCGTGCCACGGCACGCGGACGACCGGGTGGTCTCGCTCGACGAGGACCAGGTCGCGCGCTACGGGGCGCTCTTCGACGTGATCATGGATGCGGTGCCCGAGCCGCGCGACGTCGCCTGCGAGATCCTGAGCACGCAGCCGTACCCGCTCGCGCGCGTCATCGCGCGGCACGGCCTCGGCCGGTTCCGCGTGACCCAGAAGGCGAACCTCGACGATCCTCGCGACGTCTATCGCGGGGAGAACGCCAAACCCGAGGACTGGATCATGCTCGGGAACCACGACACGCCCACCGTGTGGACGAAGGCGGAGCGCTGGGTCGAGACGGGAGCGTCCGGGCGGCACGCCGAGCACCTCGCGTCGCGTCTCCTCGCGGAGAACGAGGATCGCGCGGCCTGGGCGCGCGCCATCGCGGCGGATCCTGCCGCGCTCGCGCAGGCGCGCTTCGCGGAGCTGTTCGTCGGGCCGGCGCGGCACGTGATGGTCCACTTCACGGACCTCCTCGGCTCGCGAGCGCCGTACAACGTGCCGGGGACGGTGTCCGGCGCGAACTGGTCGCTCCGCATCCCGCACGACGTCCGGACCGAGCACGCCGCGCGCGTCCGGGCGAACCGCGCGCTCGATCTCCCGGGCGCGCTCGCCCGGGCGCTCCGCGCGCGGGGCGCCGGGTTCGTCGCCCTTCACCGCGAGCTCCTCGCCGGGCTCGACGCCGCGGCGCGCCCGGCGCGCTGAGCGGACGCTCGGCAGGCGAACGTCCCGCCGCGGGCGGCCGACGGCGCCGGCAGGCCAGCCGCACCTCGCCGCGCTCGCGAGCGAGGCGCTCGACCGCGACCTCGACCGCCCACCCATCCGTCACCCCGGCCGCGGCGCCGGCTTCCCCGCACCCTCCCCGCTCACCGGGATCCCGCTCATCACGTGCTCGGCCAGCGCCGTGATGGTGAGCGACGGGTTCACGCCCAGGTTCGCCGGCACGAGGCTCCCGTCCGCCACGTAGAGGTCCTCGTACCCGAAGATCCGCCCCGTCCGATCGCACACCCCGTCCTCCGGCGTGGCACCCATCGTCGCGCCGCCGAGGATGTGCGCCGTGCTGGAGGCGCCGAGGAACACCTCGTGGAGGCCGCTCTGCGGGACGCCGCCCATCTTCCGCGCCATCCGCGCGGCGAGGGCGTTCGCGAGGGGCATGTACGTCGGGGGCCGCGCCTGGCCCCGGGCGAGCTCGCTCGAGAGCGCCCTGCCCCAGGGCCGCCGCGCGAGCCGCAGCCGCATGTGGCTCGAGAGCGGCTGCATCACGAGGAGGATCGCCGTGCGTCGCGCCCAGCCGAAAGGCCAGTGGGCGCGGACGAAGTCGAGGGGATGGCGGACCGCGTTGCCGAGCCAGCGGAGCCAGCGCGGCCAGGGCGGTCCGGCGCCGGTGAGGTGCGTCGACAGGAGCGCCATCGCGTCGTGGCCCTTGCCGTAGCGGACGATCTCCACGTGGGTGTCCGCGTCGGCGTCGATCCCGGAGGTGATGGCGATCCCGCGGCTGTAGTCGACGGCGTCCCCCCGCGCGGTGACCGCGAGGAGCGCCTCGCTGTTCGTCCGCACGTAGTCGCCGAGCGGCGCGGCGAGGCGCGGGAGGCTGCCGCGCTCCCGGCAGCGCAGGAGCAGGTTCACCGTCCCGAGCGCGCCGGCGGCGAAGACCACGCCCCGCGCGCGGAGCACCCGCGTCCGCCGCGAGAGCGGGCGCGTGGAGCGGACGGTGCGGACCTCGTAGCCGCCGCCCGGCGCCGGCCGCACGTCGAGGACCTTCGTCTCCGGGTGGATGACGCAGCCGCGCCGCTCGGCGAGGAAGAGGTAGTTCCGGTCGAGGGTGTTCTTCGCGCCGTGCTTGCACCCCGTCATGCAGCCGCCGCACAGCGTGCAGCCGGTGCGCGGAGGCCCCTCCCCGCCGAAGAACGGATCCGGATCCGTCCGGCCCGCCTCGCCGAAGTACACGCCCACCGTGTGGCGCGCGAACGTGCTCCCGCGCCCCGTCTCCTCCTCCACCACCTGCCGCAAGAGCTCGTCGGCCGGGAACGTCTCCGGCGCCGGGGTCGCCCCCAGCATGAAGCGCGCGGTCCTGTAGTGGGGCGCGAGCGACGCCGCCCAGTCCACGCCCGCCGGCCAGCGCGGGTCCTCGAACGCGCGCGCCGGCGGCTCGAGCAGCGTGTTCGCGTAGACGAGGCTGCCACCGCCCACGCCCGCGCCGTGCAGCACGAGCACGTGCTTCAGGACCGAGATCTGCTGGATGCCGTAGCAGAGCAGCCGCGGCATCCAGAGGGACTTGCGGACGTTCCAGTTCGTGGCCGCGAAGTCATCCGGACCCCAGCGCTTCCCCATCTCGAGCACCGCGACGCGGTAGCCCTTCTCGCTGAGCCGGAGGGCGGAGACGGCGCCGCCGAAGCCGGAGCCGATGACGATGAAGTCGTAGTCGAGCGCGTCGCGCACGCCCGCAGTCTGCCAGAGCGGGCGGGCCGCGCGCGAGCGGAGCCTCGCCTGCCAGGGCAGCCGGCCCGGGTCCCGGTTGCGCCGCCCGCGAGGGCCCCCGCCCGTCCGCTGGAAGGGCGGCGCCGCGCGCGCTCCCGTGGCCAGGAAGTGAACGTCGCTCAGCCGCGCCCGCCCGCGCCCGCGCCGATCACCTCGTGCGCGACCGCGAGGAAGCGCTGCACCACCGGGCGCGGGTCCTCGGGCCGGTGGATGGCGACGAGGCGCGTGCGCGGGGCGGGGCTCCGCAGCGGCCGGTAGACCACGCCGGGGAGCCGGACCGTCTGCGCCGACTCGGGGACGAGCGTGATGCCGATCCCGGCCGCGACGAGGGCGACGGTGGTCGACAGCTCGAGCGTCTCCTGCGCGACCTCGGGGCGGAAGCCCGCCGCGCGGCAGGCGTTCACGACCTCGTCCGCCCAGCCCGGCCGTGGCTGGCGCGGGAAGAGCACGAACGGCTCCTCGGCGAGCGCGTGCAGGGAGAGCGCGCGGCGCGCGGCGAGGGGGTGGCGTGCCGCGAGCGCCACGACGAGCGGCTCCTCCGCGAGCGGGTCCTCCCGGAGCGTCTCGTCGCCGACGGGCGGCCGGGCGAGGCCGAGCTGGATCGAGCCCGCCCGGATCGCCGCCACCTGCTCGGCGGTGGAGAGCTCGGTGAGCGTGAGCGCGATCTCGGGGTGGCGCTGCCGGAACGTCCGGACGAGGCGCGGGAGCAGCGCGTAGGTGGCGGACGCGACGAACCCCACCGCGAGCGACCCCACCTCGCCGCGCGCCACCCGGCGCGCCGACTCGGCCGCCCGGGAGACGCGCTCGAGGATGCCCCGCGCGTCCAGCAGGAAGGTCCCGCCCGCCTCGGTGAGCCGGACCCGCCGGTTCGTCCGGAGGAACAGCTCGAAGCCGAGCTCGCGCTCGAGCTGCCGGATCTGCTGGCTGAGCGGCGGCTGCGCGATGTGGAGCCGCGCCGCGGCGCGGCCGAAGTGCAGCTCCTCGGCGACGGCCACGAAGTAGCGGAGGTGTCGGAGCTCCACGGTGAGACCTCCAGAGTATCATTCGCGACGAAAGATATATTGGACGTCTTGCTGACCGCCGCGGCAAGTTCACGCGTCCCGGGCCGCGCCCGGTCAGCGATGCCCTCCCGCCCTCTCCCGCCCCAGGCTCCCCGGCCACCCGGCCCGGTCGCCGCGCTCCTCTCGCTCGCGCTCGCCGGGATCTGCGCGTTCCTGAACGTCTACGCGACGCAGCCGCTCCTGCCGCTCCTCGGCGTGGCCTTCGGCGTCTCCAAGGCCGCTGCGGCCCTCACGGTGAGCGCCCCGCCCATCGCCATCGCGCTCGCCTCGCCGTTCGTGGGCGCGCTGGCGGAGCGCGTGGGGCGGCGCCGGCTCATCGTGGGGTCGCTGTTCGCGCTGTCCGTCCCCACCCTGCTCGCCGCGACGGCCCCCGGCATGCGGTCGCTCCTCGCGTGGCGGTTCGCGCAGGGCCTCGCCGTCCCGGGCGTGTACGCCGTCTCGATCTCGTACGTCGCGGCGGAGTGGGCGGAGGGCGGCCTGGCGCGCGGGATGGCGATCGTCGTGAGCGGCAACGTCGTGGGCGGGTTCCTCGGCCGCGTGGTCGCGGCGCTCGTGGCCGAGCGCGCTGGCTGGCGCGCCGCCTTCGTCGCCCTCGGCGCGATCACGCTCGCGGGCGCGCTCGCCGTCGCCCGCGGCCTCCCGCCGGAGCGCCGCCCGGCTCCGCGGCGCGGCCCGCCGCTCGCGGCGCTGCGCGCCCTCGCCGGCCGCCTCGACGATCCGCGCCTGCTCGCGACGTTCGCGGTGGGCTTCAACGTCCTCTTCACGCTCGTCGCCACCTTCACGTACGTGACCCTCTACCTCTCCGAGCCGCCGTTCCGGCTCGGGGCCGGCGCGCTCAGCTGGATGTTCTCGGTCTACCTCGTCGGCGCGCTCGTGGTCCCGTTCGCGGGCCGCTGGATCGACCGCGTCGGCCCGCGCGCCGGCCTCGCCGCGGCGCTCGCCGGAGCGCTGGCGGGCGGGGGCCTCACGCTCGTACATTCCCTGTGGGTGATCGGGATCGGCCTCGCGCTCTCGTGCTCCGCCGCGTTCGTGAGCCAGTCCGCCTCCACGAGCCACCTCCAGGCCGCCGCGCCCGCCGAGATGCGCTCCGCCGCCTCCGGTGTGTACGTCTCCTGCTACTACCTCGGCGGCAGCGCGGGCGGCGCGCTCCCCGCGCTCGCGTGGCACGCGGGCGGCTGGCCCGCCTGCGTGGCGCTCGTCGCCGTCGTGCAGCTCGCGACGCTCGCGCTCGCGCTGCGCTTCTGGCGGCGCCCCGCCACGGCAGTCGCCCCCTCGGCCGCGGCGGCCTGAAGCTCTCCTCCATCCTGCGCGAACGGAGCCCCTCGGGCGGGCGTGGCGCAGGCCGCCGCCCGCTCACCGGGCGCCGCTCCGGCCGCGCCAGGTCCGCGCGGGCGAATGCGCGAGGGGCTTTGCGGCGCCGGTCGCGGATCACCACCGTCGAGCCGACCCATCCACGCGGGCGTGCGCGACACGCCGCGGAACCATGCCCGGACGCGAGTCCGGAAGGAGCGGTCATGGCGAACGAGAACCCGGCGGGAGCGGAGCAGAAGAAGGCGCAGGGGCAGGCGGGGGGCGAGCAGCGGGCGGCGAAGGCGGGCGAGACGCCGAAGCAGCAGGGGATGGAGCGCGCCGGGGAGCAGCGGACGGGCGGAGGCCTCTCCCGCAGGGAGGCGCGAGCGCCGATGCTCCGGGGCTCCGATCTCTTCACGATGAGCCCGTTCTCGCTGATGCGCCGGATGATGGACGACTTCGATCGCATGTTCGAGGACGCGGGGTTCGGGATGGGCGGGCTCATGCCGCGGGGTGAGCGGGGGGGCGAGGCGCTCTCCCGCGGCGGGCTCTGGACTCCCGAGATCGACGTCCTCGAGCGCGAGGGCCACCTCGTGGTCCGGGCCGACCTGCCGGGGCTCTCCAAGGACGATCTCCACGTCGAGGTGAAGGACGATGCGCTCGTCATCGAGGGCGAGCGCCGGCGCGAGCAGAAGGAGGAGGGGGCGGGGTTCTACCGCTCCGAGCGGAGCTACGGATCCTTCCGGCGCGCCATCCCGCTCCCCGAGGGCGTGGATCCCGAGCAGGCCGACGCGCGGTTCGAGAACGGAGTGCTCGAGGTCTCCCTGCCCCTTCCGAAGGGACGCGCGCAGAGCAAGCGCATCGAGATCCGGGGAGGCGGCGAGGGGAAGAGCGTTCACTGACCGCGGCGGCTTGCCGCGCGCGCAGCTCGGCGCACCGGCGCCCGCCGGGGGGCCGCAGAGCCCCGTCTTTGCAGCGGCGCCAGGCGCTCCGGAGCGACTGCGACGCGCTACCCTCGCGCGCCGATGGAAC
>NZ_JALCZB010000068.1:0-23836 GCF_022690745.1 Anaeromyxobacter sp. SG64
GCGGGATCGTCAAGGTGGGCGAGGAGATCGAGGTCGTCGGCCTGAAGCCGACGGTCAAGACGGTGGTGACGGGCGTGGAGATGTTCCGCAAGCTGCTCGACGAGGGGCAGGCGGGCGACAACATCGGCGCGCTGCTCCGCGGCCTGAAGCGCGAGGAGGTGGAGCGCGGTCAGGTGCTGGCGAAGCCGGGCTCGATCACGCCGCACACCAAGTTCAAGGCCGAGGTGTACGTCCTGACGAAGGAGGAGGGTGGGCGCCACACGCCGTTCTTCAACGGCTACCGCCCGCAGTTCTACTTCCGCACGACGGACGTCACGGGTTCGGTGCAGCTCCCGGCGGGCGTCGAGATGGTGATGCCCGGCGACAACATCGCGATGGAGGTGGAGCTCATCACCCCGATCGCGATGGAGAAGGAGCTGCGCTTCGCGATTCGCGAGGGCGGCCGCACTGTCGGCGCGGGCGTCGTGGCCGAGGTCATCCAGTAGGTAGCACCACCGGCGAACGGCGGGGCCTCCGGTCCGCAGACGTTGCGGGCCGGCGCTCCGCGCCGCGCCGAGTGATGGAGAGAAGGCTTTCCGATGGCGACTCAGAAGATTCGGATCCGGCTCAAGGCCTACGACTACAAGCTGCTCGACCAGTCGGCCGGGGAGATCGTCGAGACCGCGAAGCGCACGGGCGCGAAGGTGGCGGGACCGATCCCGCTCCCCACCCGGATCAACAAGTTCACCGTTCTCCGCAGCCCGCACGTCGACAAGAAGTCGCGCGAGCAGTTCGAGATCCGCACGCACAAGCGGCTGCTCGACATCCTCGAGCCGACGCCTCAGACGCTCGACGCGCTCATGAAGCTCGACCTGTCGGCCGGCGTGGACGTGGAGATCAAGTAGTCGAGGACCCTATGGCCAAGTTCGACGTCTACGACCTCGACAAGAAGAAGGTGGGCGAGATCGAGCTCGCCGACGCCGTCTTCGCGGGCGAGGTGAACGAGCACCTCTTCTACGAGGTGGTGAAGGCGAAGCTCGCCTCCGATCGCTCGGGCACCCACGCCGTGAAGAACCGGTCCCTCGTGTCCGGCGGCGGCAAGAAGCCCTGGAAGCAGAAGCACACCGGCCGCGCCCGGCAGGGCTCGACCCGGGCGTCGCAGTGGGTGGGCGGCGGCAAGGCGATGGGGCCGAAGCCGCGCGACTACTCCTACGACGTGCCGAAGAAGGTCCGGAAGGCGGCCCTGCGCGCCGCGCTCGCGCTCCGCAGCCAGGAGCAGAAGCTCGTCATCGTGCAGGAGTGGAAGCCGGCGGAGCCGAAGACCTCCGCCGCGGCGAAGGTGCTCGCGAAGCTCGGCGCGAAGAAGGCGCTCGTCGTCGACGCGGCCGCGAACGCCTCGCTCGCGAGGAGCGTGCGCAACCTCGACGGCTCGGACTTCCTCGCCGCCGAGGGGCTCAACGTCTACGACATCCTGAAGCACGACGCGCTCGTGCTGACGGCCGAGACCGCGAAGAAGCTGGAGGCCAGCCTCTCATGAACCTCGCCATGCAGGACGTGGTGAAGCGTCCGCTCATCACCGAGAAGGCGGAGCAGGCCCGCGAGGCGTACCGCCAGTACGCCTTCGAGGTGCACCGGGACGCCACCAAGATCCAGGTGAAGCAGGCGGTGGAGAAGCTCTTCAACGTGCACGTCCTCGACGTGCGGACCGCCATCGCGCGCGGGAAGAACAAGCGCGTCGGCCGGAACGTCGGCCGCCGCCCCAACTGGAAGAAGGCCTTCGTGACCCTCAAGGAAGGCGAGACGATCGCCCTCTTCGAGGGGACGTAGAGGCGAGGGGACGGAGACCAACATGGCCCTCAAACAGTACAAGCCGACGAGCCCCGCCCGGCGGCTCATGACGGTGTCGGACTTCGCGGAGATCACGAAGTCCAAGCCGGAGAAGAAGCTCACGCAGCCCGTCCGCAAGTCGGGCGGCCGCAACGCGCACGGCCACATCACGACCCGCCACATCGGCGGCGGCCACAAGCGGCGCTACCGCGTGATCGACTGGCGGCGTGACAAGGACGGCGTGCCGGCAAAGGTCGCGGCGGTCGAGTACGACCCGAACCGCACGGCGCGCATCGCGCTCCTGCACTACGCCGACGGCGAGAAGCGCTACATCCTCGCGCCGGTGGGCGTGAACGTCGGGGACACGCTCGTCTCCGGCGAGACGGTCGACATCCGCCCGGGCAACGCGCTTCCGGTCAAGGCGATCCCGCTCGGCACGGTGCTCCACAACGTCGAGTCGCAGCCCGGCTCCGGCGGCAAGATGATCCGCTCCGCGGGCTCCTTCGGCCAGCTGATGGCGAAGGAGGGGCTGTACGCCCAGATCCGCATGCCCTCCGGCGAGGTCCGCAAGGTCCTCCAGGAGTGCCGCGCGACCATCGGCCAGCTCTCGAACGTCGAGAGCTCGAGCGTCAGGCTCGGCAAGGCGGGCAAGAGCCGCTGGCTGGGCAAGCGCCCGACCGTGCGCGGTCTCGCGATGAACCCGGTCGATCACCCGCACGGCGGCGGCGAGGGCAAGTCCGGCCAGGGCAACCCGCACCCGGTCTCGCCGTGGGGCCAGAAGACCAAGGGCCAGAAGACTCGCAATAACCGCCGCACTGACAAGTTCATCGTCTCGCGCCGCAAGCCCGGGCCGCGCAACACGCCCCAGTAGCGAGCGAGAAGGGACAGCGACTCATGGCGCGTTCGATCAAGAAGGGCCCGTTCGCGGACAAGCACCTCACGAAGAAGGTCGAGGACGCGAACAAGGGCAACAAGAAGTCGGTCATCAAGACCTGGTCGCGGCGGAGCACGATCCTGCCGGACTTCGTCGGCCACACGTTCGCGGTCCACAACGGGCGGAAGTTCGTCCCGGTGTTCGTGACCGAGAACATGGTCGGCCACAAGCTCGGCGAGTTCGCCCCGACGCGCACCTTCCACGGCCACTCGGCCGAGAAGAAGGCCGCGGCGGCGCCGGCGCCGGCCAGGAAGTAGCGAGGGAACGGACATGGCCGAGACCCAGACCACGAAGAAGGGCGCCAAGCGCGTTCGCCAGCCGGTGCCCGCGCGCCGTTCCAAGCCGAACCGGCCCGCGAAGCCGGCGCCGGGGCCGCACGCATCCCTCAGCTTCCTCCGCGTCGCGCCGCGCAAGGTGCGGCTCGTCGCGAACGAGGTGCGGGGCATGCCCGTCGGCGACGCGCTCGCGGTGCTCAAGTTCACGCCCCAGGCGGCCGCGAAGCACCTCTCGAAGCTCATCCGCTCGGCGGTCGCGAACGCCGAGCAGAACGGCGGCCGCGTCGACGTCGACGCGCTCGTCGTGAAGACGCTGACGGTGGACCAGGGCCCGAAGATGCGGCGCTTCATGCCGCGCGCGATGGGCCGCGCCTTCCGCATCGAGAAGAAGACGAGCCACGTCTACGTCGAGCTCGGAACCGCGCAGTAGCCTGGAACCCAAGGGAATCGAGGAGAGCACATGGGACAGAAAGTCCATCCGATCGGGTTCCGGCTCGGCGTCATCCGGTCCTGGGATTCGAAGTGGTACGAAGAGAAGAACTACGCGAAGTGGCTCCACGAGGACATCCACCTCCGCGAGTACGTGAAGGAGAAGCTCGGCCAGGCCGGCATCTCCCGCATCGAGATCGAGCGCGCCGCGAACAAGGTGAAGATCAACGTCCACACCGCGCGGCCGGGCATCGTGATCGGCAAGCGGGGGGCGGGGATCGAGACGATCAAGAAGGAGCTGCAGGGCAAGACCGAGAACGAGGTCTACCTGAACGTCGTCGAGGTCCGTAAGGCCGAGACGGACGCGCAGCTCGTCGCGGAGAACATCGCGACCCAGCTCGAGCGGCGCATCGCGTTCCGCCGCGCCATGAAGAAGGCGGTCCAGACCGCCCTCAAGTTCGGCGCGAAGGGCATCCGCGTGGCTTGCTCCGGCCGCCTCGGCGGCTCCGAGATGGCGCGGTACGAGTGGTACCGCGAGGGCCGCGTCCCGCTCCACACGCTCCGCGCGGACATCGACTACGGCTTCGCCGAGGCGAAGACCACCTACGGCAAGATCGGCTGCAAGGTCTGGATCATGCGCGGCGAGGTGCTGCCGCAGACCACCCCTGTGCGCCAGCCGCGGAGCAGCGGCGGCGCCCGGCCCTGAGCCGCGCCCAGGACACCTCTAGGAGACGCACATGCTTCAGCCGGCGCGAACGAAGTACCGCAAGATGATGAAGGGCCGCATGCGGGGGAAGGCCTACCGCGGCTCGGATCTGAACCAGGGCGAGTACGGCCTGCAGGCCACCGAGTGCGGCTGGCTCACCTCACGCCAGATCGAGGCCGCGCGCGTGGCGATCACCCGCTACGTGAAGCGGGGCGGCAAGCTCTGGATCCGGGTCTTCCCGGACAAGCCCATCACGAAGAAGCCCGCCGAGACTCGAATGGGCACCGGCAAGGGCAACGTGGAGTACTACGTGGCCGTCGTGAAGCCGGGCCGCGTCCTCTACGAGCTCTCCGGCGTCGACGACGAGTCTGCGAAGAAGGCGTTCCACCTCGCCGCCCACAAGCTGCCCGTCGCGACCAAGGTCGTGAAGCGCGGCACCACGCTGTAGGAGGGAACGAGCGATGGCGACCGTCAACGAGCTGCGCGACCTGGAGCGGAAGGATCTCCTCGCCCGCGCGGCGGAGCTGAAGCAGACGCTCTTCGATCTCAAGAACAAGCACTCGACCGGCGTGCTCGACTCGACCGCCGACCTCGCCAAGACCAAGCGCGAGATCGCGCGCATCCTCATGGTCGCGCGCGAGAAGGAGCTCGCCGCGGCCCAGGCCGGGAAGGCGAAGGAGTGATCGACATGGAGCGCGGCAACCGCAAGTCCCGCATCGGCGTGGTCGTCTCGAACAAGATGGCGAAGACCGTGGTCGTCAAGGTCGAGCGCCGGGTGACCGACCCGAAGTACGGGAAGATCGTGAAGCGCGCCGAGAAGTACAAGGCGCACGACGAGAACAACGACTGCCAGATCGGCGACAAGGTCCGGATCGTCGAGACGCGTCCGATGTCCAAGGACAAGCGCTGGCGCGTCGCCGAGACCCTCGAGAAGGCGGAGGTCTAGGCCATGATCCAGCAGCAGACGATGCTCGACGTCGCCGACAACTCCGGCGCGAAGAAGGTCCAGTGCATCAAGGTGCTCGGGGGCACCCGCCGCAAGTACGCCTCGATCGGCGACGTGATCGTCGTCTCGGTCAAGGAGGCGATCCCCCAGGCCAAGGTGAAGAAGGGCGAGGTCGCCCGCGCCGTCATCGTGCGCACGAGCCGCGAGGTCAAGCGGCCGGACGGCAGCTACATCCGCTTCGACGGGAACTCGGCGGTCCTCATCAACAAGGACCTCGAGCCCATCGGCACGCGCATCTTCGGGCCGGTGGCGCGCGAGCTCCGCGCCCGGAAGTTCATGAAGATCATCAGCCTCGCGCCGGAGGTGCTGTAACCATGCCGGGCATCCGCAAGGGCGACACGGTCAAGATCATCGCCGGCAAGGAGAAGGGGAAGCAGGGCAAGGTCCTCGAGCTCCTTCCCGAGAAGGGCCGCGTCCGCATCGAGAAGCTCATGACCGTGAAGCGCCACCTGAAGAAGGGGCGCAGCCAGGCCACGCCGGAGGGCGGGATCCTCGAGAAGGAGGGCACCGTCGCCATCTCCAACGTGATGGTGCTCCAGGGCGACAAGCCCGTCCGCCGCGAGAAGATCGCGCGCGACCTCGGCGCCAAGGAGAAGGCCCGGTCCGACAAGAAGAAGGCCGCGAAGTAGGCGGGGTTTCCGCCGTCGGGATTTGGACGGCGCGGAGAGTTCGTAGGAAAACGCATCGCCCGGCACGGGAAGAGGCCGGCCGAAGGCAAGGAGAGCACGATGGCAGCGCGTCTGAAGGAGCGGTACGAGCAGGAGGTCCGCTCCGAGCTGATGAAGGAGTTCGGGTTCACGAACCCGATGCAGGCCCCGAAGCTCGAGAAGATCGTCGTGAACATGGGGCTCGGTGAGGCGATCAACAACGGCAAGATCATCGACGCCTCCGTCGAGCAGCTGTCCTCCATCACCGGCCAGAAGCCGGTCGTGACGAAGGCGCGCAAGTCCATCGCGAACTTCAAGCTGCGCCAGGGCCAGTCGATCGGGGCGATGGTCACGCTCCGCGGCGATCGCATGTACGAGTTCTTCGACCGCCTGGTGTCGATCGCCCTCCCGCGCGTGCGCGACTTCAAGGGCGTCTCGCCCAAGGCGTTCGACGGGAAGGGCAACTACACGCTCGGCGTGCGCGAGCAGATCATCTTCCCCGAGATCAACTACGACAAGGTCGAGAAGATCAAAGGGATGAACATCACGGTCGTCACGACCGCCCGGAACGACGAGGAGGGCCGAGCGCTCCTTCGCCACCTCGGCATGCCGTTCCGTCAGTAAAAGGAGATCCCATGGCGAAGCTTTCGAAGATGGCGCAGGCCAAGCGCAAGCTGAAGTTCCCGGTCCGGCAGTACAACCGCTGCCCGCTGTGCGGCCGGCCCCGCGCGTTCCTGCGCAAGTTCCAGATGTGCCGTCTCTGCTTCCGCCAGCGCGCGCTGCAGGGCGAGATCACCGGCGTCATCAAGTCGAGCTGGTAAGGGAGACGCGAATGAGCTTCACCGATCCCATTGGCGACATGCTGACGCGCATCCGCAACGCCTCGAACGCGCGTCACGAGAAGGTCCTGGTCCCCACGTCCCGGCTGAAGGTCCGCATCGCCGAGGTCCTCCGCGAGGAGGGCTTCATCAAGGACTTCGTCCTTCACCAGGACGGGCCCCAGGGCGCGATCACCATCGTCCTCAAGTACAGCGGCGACCGTGAGCCGGCGATCAGCGACATCAAGCGGGTCTCGAAGCCGGGGCTGCGGCGCTACGTGCCGACCGACTCGATTCCACGCGTGCTGAACGGCATGGGCATCGCGATCCTCTCCACGTCGAAGGGCGTGATGGTGGACCGCGAGGCTCGCAAGCAGAAGGTCGGCGGCGAGCTGATCTGCACCGTCTGGTAAGGGAGCGACCGAGATGTCTCGCATCGGCAAGCTGCCCGTCAAAATCCCGGAGAAGGCGAAGGTCTCCGTGGACGGCCACCTCGTGAAGATCGAGGGGCCCAAGGGCAAGATGTCCTTCCCCACGAACCCGCGCGTGAAGGTCGCGGTCGACAAGGGCGAGGTGACGGTCACGCGCCCCGACGACTCCCCCGAGTCGAAGGGTCTGCACGGCCTCACCCGCACGCTGGTCAAGAACGCGCTCGATGGCGTCGTGAAGGGCTACGAGCGCGGCCTGGAGATCAGCGGCGTCGGCTTCAAGGCCGAGGTGAAGGGGAAGGATATCCACTTCGCCCTCGGCTTCTCGCACCCGGTGGTGTTCAAGCTGCCGGAGGGCGTGACCGCCGAGGTCGACGCGAAGCAGACGAAGCTCACGGTGAAGGGCGTGGACAAGCACCTCCTCGGCCTCACCGCGGCCAAGATCCGCGCGCTCCGCCCGCCCGAGCCGTACAAGGGCAAGGGCATCAAGTACGCGGAGGAGATCGTCCGCCGCAAGGAAGGCAAGACCGGCGCCGCCTAGGCCGGCATCCACCCCGCTCATGCGGCGGCTGAACCGTCGCCGCCGCAAGGAGGAACGTCATGGCGCAGCACGTCACGTCGCGCGAGAAGCGCAGGGCTCGCATCCGCCGGAAGATCTCCGGCACCGCCGCGCGCCCCCGGCTCACCATCTACAAGAGCCTCAAGCACATGTACGCCCAGCTCGTGGACGACACGACGGGCACCACCCTGGTCTCCGTTGCCACGAACGCGAAGGCGATCAAGGACGAGATCAAGGACGACGACAAGACCGCTGCGGCGAAGCGCGTGGGCGCGGCCCTCGCGAAGGCGGCCATGGCGAAGGGGATCGAGGCGGTCGTGTTCGACCGCAACGGGTTCGACTACCACGGGCGCGTCGAGGCGGTGGCCGCGGCCGCGCGCGAGGCCGGGCTCAAGTTCTAGGTGACGGAAAGGTTTCGAATGGCTACTCCCATCAACGCGAACGAGCTCGACCTCCAGGACAAGGTCGTCCACATCAACCGCGTGGCGAAGGTCGTGAAGGGCGGCCGCCGGTTCAGCTTCTCGGCGCTCGTCGTCGTCGGCGACGGCAACGGCTACGTCGGCGTGGGCCTCGGGAAGGCGAACGAGGTCCCGGAGGCGATCCGCAAGGGCGGCGACCAGGCGAAGAAGAACCTCTTCAGGGTTCCGCTCGTCGGGACGACGATCCCCCACGAGGTGCTCGGTCACTTCGGCGCGGGCTGGGTGCTCCTCAAGCCCGCGGGCGAGGGCACCGGCGTGATCGCCGGCGGCACCGTTCGCGCGGTCCTCGAGGCGGCCGGCATCCGCAACGTCCTGACGAAGTGCCAGGGCTCGCGCAACCCGCACAACGTCCTCAAGGCGACCGTGGCGGGCCTGAAGAGGCTGCGCTCCGCGGACGACGCCGCCCGCGCGCGCGGCAAGCAGGCCGCCGAGCTCGGCGGGGCGTAAGGAGACATCATGGCTGCCATCCAGGTGAAGCTCGTCCGCGGGCTCGCGGGCTGTCCCGCCGCGCATCGGACGATCGTCGCGGGCCTCGGCCTCAAGAAGCGCGATTCCACGAAGATCCTGCCCGACACGCCGCAGACGATGGGGATGATCGCGAAGGTCTCCTACCTCGTCGAGTGGGAGCGGGTAGACCAGCCTGCGCCCGAGGGGCGTAAGGCCAGGAAGGCGAAGGCGACGGCCCGGCAGGGTTAGACAGCCGTCCGCCCCGTGATAAAAGGAGAACGCTCCATGTCGCTTTCCAAGCTCAAGGCGCCCAAGGGCGCGAACCGCGAGCGCACGCGCGTCGGCCGTGGCCAGGCATCCGGCCTCGGCAAGACGGCGGGCCGCGGCGGCAAGGGCCAGAAGGCCCGCTCCGGCAACATGCACTTCGAGGGGTTCGAGGGCGGCCAGATGCCGCTCCAGCGTCGCCTCCCGAAGTTCGGCTTCAAGAACGTCTTCCGCCGCGACCTCGAGGAGGTCAAGGTCGGCGATCTCGAGGGCCTCACCGGCCTCGTCGATCCCGCCGCGCTGAAGAGCGCGGGGCTCGTGCGCGGGAACCGCGATGGCGTCGTCCTCCTGGGCGGCGGCGAGCTCAAGAGCGCGGTCACCGTCAAGGTGCACCGCGTGACCGCCGGCGCCCGCGCCGCGGTGGAGAAGGCGGGCGGCAAGGTGGAGGTCATCCCCGCGCCCGTCACGATGTACGAGAAGGCCAAGGCCGCGAAGAAGGCTCAGGCGAAGAAGTAGGGCGGGGATGGCACGACGGCGGCCGCGCCACGCGGCGCGCCGCGCGTCGGGCGCAGGGCGAAAGGGGACCGCATGGCAGTCAGCGGGCTTGTGAACATCTTCAAGATCGCGGAGCTCCGGAAGCGGCTCCTCTTCAGCCTCGGGATGCTCGCCGTCTACCGGCTCGGCATCTACGTCACCACTCCCGGCGTGGACCGGCAGGCGATGCAGAACGTCGTCTCGTCCGGCAACCTGCTCGGGCTCCTGAACTTCTTCTCCGGCGGCGCTTTCGAGCAGCTGTCGATCTTCGCGCTCGGCATCATGCCGTACGTGTCGGCGTCGATCATCCTGCAGCTCCTCACCGTGGTCGTCCCGGCCCTCGAGAAGCTGCAGAAGGAAGGCGAGCTCGGGCGGCGCAAGATCACCCAGTACACGCGCTACCTCACGGTCGTGCTCTCGGCCATCCAGGGCTACGGGATCGCCACCTACCTCGAGACGCTGCGCGACCCCGCCGGCATCGCGGTGGTCGCCGATCCGGGCTGGGGCTTCCGGCTCCTGACCATGATCTCGCTCGCCGCCGGCACCTCGTTCATCATGTGGATGGGCGAGCAGATCACCGAGCGCGGGGTCGGCAACGGCATCTCGCTCATCATCTTCGCCGGCATCGTCGCGCGCGCCCCCGCCGCGGCGTGGAACACCTACCGCTCCTTCCGCGCGCCGGGCTCCCAGATCAGCGAGCTCGGAGTCGTCGTCCTCCTCGCCATCATGGTGGTGGTGATCGGGGCGATCGTCTTCGTCGAGCGCGGGCAGCGCCGTATCCCGGTCCAGTACGCGAAGCGCGTCGTCGGCCGGAAGCTCTACGGCGGCCAGTCGACGCACCTGCCGCTGAAGGTGAACACCTCGGGCGTCATCCCGCCGATCTTCGCGTCGTCGCTGCTGCTCTTCCCGGCGACGCTCGCGGGCTGGTTCCCGGCGCTGAGCCGCGTGTCCACCGCGATCCAGGCGGGCAGCTGGATCTACAACGTGCTGTACGTCGTCCTCATCATCTTCTTCGCCTACTTCTACACCGCGGTGACGTTCAACCCGGTGGACGTCGCCGACAACCTCAAGAAGTACGGCGGCTACATCCCGGGCATCCGGCCGGGCAAGAAGACGGCGGACTACATCGACTACGTCCTGTCGCGCATCACGTTCGGCGGCGCGATCTACCTCGCCGCGGTGTGCGTGCTGCCCACGATCCTCACGAACGAGTTCAACATCAACTTCTACTTCGGCGGCACCTCGCTGCTCATCGTGGTGGGCGTCGCGCTCGACACGGTGCAGCAGATCGAGGGACACCTCATCACGCGGCACTACGAGGGCTTCACCGGCCCCCGCGGCCCGCGGATCCGTGGCCGCAGGCTCTCGACAGGACAGGCCGTCAACGCCTGACGCACGGTGGGCCTCGCGAGGCGCGAGGCCCGCTGCGTCTCGGAGGTCGCGATGATCCTCATCCTGCTCGGACCGCCGGGGGCCGGCAAGGGCACCCAGGCGAAGCTGCTCTCCGCCGAGTTCCACGTCCCGCACATCTCGACGGGCGACATGTTCCGCGACCACAAGGCGCGCGGGACCGAGCTCGGCAAGCAGATCCAGGCGATCATGGACGCAGGCGGCCTCGTGACGGACGACGTCACGAACGCCCTCGTGAAGGACCGCCTGTCCCGGCCCGACGTCGCCGACGGGTTCATCCTCGACGGCTACCCGCGTACGATCGCGCAGGCGGAGTACCTCGACGGGCTGCTCCAGTCGATGGGCCGCTCCCTCACGCGCGTCGTCTCGTACGACGTCGCCGAGGAGGCGGTCGTCGAGCGGATCAGCGGCCGGCGAAGCTGCCCGAAGTGCGGCGCCGTCTACCACGTCTCGGCCAATCCGCCGCGGCGCATGGGCTACTGCGACCGCGACGGCGCGGGGCTCGTCCAGCGCGACGACGACAAGCCCGAGAACGTGAAGAAGCGGATGGCCGAGTACGGCAACAAGACCGAGCCGCTGAAGCGCTTCTACCGCGAGCGCGGCCTGCTCTCGAACGTCGACGGCATCGGCACGCCGGAAGGCATCCTCGCCGCCACGAGGGCGGTCCTCCCGAAGTAGGGCCGCGGCGGACGCGAATGATGGACGGGCGCGCACGCGAGCGCATCGACCTGCGCACGCGCGACGAGATCGCGCGGATCCGCGAGGCGTGCCTCGTCGTGCACGCGGTGCTCGACGAGCTGGAGGCGGCCGTGGCGCCGGGGGTCACGACGGCCGAGCTCGACCGGCTCGCCCGGACGCGTGCCCGCGACCGCGGCGCCGAGCCGGCGTTCCTCGGGTACCACGGCTACCCGGCGTCGCTCTGCGTCTCGGTGAACGACGAGGTGGTCCACGGCATCCCCTCCGAGGGACGCGTCCTGCGGGAGGGCGACATCGTCGGCCTCGACTTCGGGGTCGTGCTCGGCGGCTGGTTCGGCGACTCGGCGCGCACGGTGCCGGTCGGCCGGGTGAGCGCGGAGGCGACGCGGCTGCTCGAGGCGACGCGCGAGTCGCTGCGGCGCGCCATCGCGGCGGCGGGGCCGGCCGCCCACGTCGGCGACCTCGGCGCCGCCGTGCAGGCGTGCGTCGAGCCGCAGGGCTATTCGGTCGTCCGGGACTTCGTGGGCCACGGCATCGGGCGGCGGCTGCACGAGGCGCCCCAGGTCCCGAACTTCGGGACCCGCGGCTCCGGGACCGCGCTGCGGCCCGGGATGGTCCTCGCCATCGAGCCGATGGTGAACGCGGGCGGGCGCGCGGTGGAGACGCTCGAGGACGGCTGGACCGCCGTGACCGCCGACGGCAGCCTCTCGGCGCACTTCGAGCACACGGTGGCGATCACGGAGGATGGGCCCGAGGTGCTCACCCTCGGGAGGGGCGGGCCGGTCGGGGGGAGCAGATAGGGCAGGTACCGGGGCGGATCCCGGGCAGGCCCACGCGGAGCCGCTTGCAGCCGCGGTTTCGCTATGTTATAGGGCCCGCTTCGTTGAGGCCGCTCGAGTCGGGTGGCCTCCCGGGAAAGCCCGGAGAATACGGGCGGCTACGCCGGGCGCGCCACGGAGCGCTACCGAGCCGCCAGGCCCGCCGGCCGTAGCGGCGGGGTTTTTCGTCTTTGGAGCAGGACTTCGTGGTTCGAAACCACGAGCGGAAGGGAACGGGTCATGAAGGTCCGCGCGTCGGTCAAGAAGGTTTGCGACAAGTGCAAGGTCATCAAGCGCAAGGGCACCGTGCGGATCATCTGCCCGGCCAACCCCCGCCACAAGCAGCGCCAGGGCTAGGGCCCGGCGAGTAACGGAGAGACGAATGGCTCGCATCGCCGGCGTCGACCTCCCCCGCGAGAAGCGGATCGAGGTCGCCCTCCAGTACATCTACGGCATCGGCAAGACGACCGCGCAGGCCGTCTGCGACCGCGCCAAGGTGGACGTCACCACGCGGACGAAGGACCTCACGGACGACGAGGTCCGTCGCATCCGCGAGACCATCGAGCAGAACGTGAAGGTCGAGGGCGACCTCCGTCGTGAGATCTCGCTCAACATCAAGCGGCTCATGGATCTCGGCGCCTACCGCGGCCTGCGTCACCGCAAGGGCCTCCCGGTCCGCGGCCAGCGCACCCACACGAACGCGCGCACGCGGAAGGGTCCGAAGAAGGGCCTCGTGCGGAAGCCCGCCGCCGCCCCGGCGCCGAAGTAACCGAACGCCTCAAGACCGGAGAGCTCAGAGTGGCTGACGAGAAGCAGCAGACGAAGAAGCCGGAGGAGGCCGCCGCCGCACCCTCGGCGCCGAACCTCGGCGGCATCGAGCCGGTGACCGCCTCGCCCGTGACCCCGAAGAAGGGGAAGAAGCGGGTGAAGAAGAACATCGCGGCGGGCATCGTGCACATCGCCTCGACCTTCAACAACACGATGATCACGATCTGCGACGCCTCGGGGAACGTGATCTCGTGGTCGAGCGCGGGCGCGCGCGGCTTCAAGGGATCGCGCAAGTCGACCCCGTTCGCCGCCCAGGTCGCCGCCGGTGACGCCGCCGCCAAGGCGATGGAGCACGGCCTCAAGACCGTCTCGGTGCTCGTGAAGGGGCCGGGCGCGGGCCGAGAGTCGGCGCTCCGCGCGCTCTCGGCCGCCGGGCTCAAGATCACGCTCATCCGGGACGTGACCCCGATCCCGCACAATGGCTGCCGGCCGCCGAAGCGCCGCCGCGTCTAGTCAGGAGAACGAACGTGGCTCGCTACAACGAAAGCGTCTGCCGGCTCTGCCGCCGGGAGAACCTCAAGATGTACCTGAAGGGCGACCGGTGCTACACCGACAAGTGCGCCATCGAGCGCCGCCCTTACCCTCCCGGCCAGCACGGCCAGGGGCGCGTGAAGTTCTCGGAGTACGGCGTCCAGCTCCGTGAGAAGCAGAAGGTGAAGCGGATGTACGGCCTCCTCGAGGCCGGGTTCCGCCACGCCTACCAGAACGCCGCCGCCGCCAAGGGCAAGACCGGCGAGAACCTGCTCCAGACGCTCGAGCTCCGGCTCGACAACGTCGTGTTCCGCCTCGGCTTCGCCGACACGCGCAACGAGGGGCGGCAGCTCGTCCGGCACGGCCACTTCAAGGTGAACGGCCGCAAGGTCAACATCCCGAGCTACATGTGCCGCGCGGGCGACAAGATCGAGCTGCGGGATCGCTCGAAGAAGGTCGTCCGGATCAGCGAGGCGCTCGAGGCGGTCGACCGCCGCGGCGTCCCCGGCTGGCTGGAGCTCGACAAGGGCGGCTTCAAGGGCACGGTGAAGACCCAGCCTTCGCGCGAGGACATCACCATGCCGATCCAGGAGCAGCTCATCGTCGAGCTGTACTCGAAGTAGTCGAGCGCCCTTCGGCAGGCTCAGGGCGAGCGGTCCGGCGCGCCGGACGCGGTCAGAGCCTTCGAGCGGGTCGGCGAGCAAGAGACGCCGGCCCGCTCATCACATCCAAGGAGTCGCGCGTCCCACGGATCCCCCACCGCCTGGCTGAGCGGACGAGGGGAGGGGGCGGCGGCAGAGGAGACAGCCCATGGTCGATCCGATCGTCACGAAGAACTGGCGCGATCTCATCAAGCCGCGCGGCCTGGTCGTGGACCAGGAGAGCCTCTCGAACACCTACGGGAAGTTCGTCGCCGAGCCGCTCGAGCGCGGCTTCGGCATCACCCTCGGCAACTCGCTCCGGCGCGTGCTGCTCTCGAGCCTGCAGGGCGCCGCGATCACCTCGGTGAAGATCGAGGGCGTCGAGCACGAGTTCATGACGATCCCCGAGGTCGCCGAGGACGTCACCGACATCATCCTCAACCTCAAGGAAGTCCTCCTCCAGATCCACACCAACGAGGTGAAGACCCTCCGGATCGAGGCGGACGGGCCCCGCGAGATCAAGGCCGGCGACATCATCGCCGACGGCCAGGTCGAGGTCCTGAACCCCGGCCACCACGTCCTCACCATCAGCGAGGGCGGCCGGGTCCGGATGGAGCTCACCGCGCGCCGCGGCCGCGGCTACGTCCCGGCGGACAAGAACAAGGTGCCGGGGCAGCCCATCGGCACCATCCCGATCGACGCGCTCTTCAGCCCGATCCGGAAGGTGAACTACCAGGTCACGAACGCCCGCGTCGGCCAGCAGACCGACTACGACAAGCTGACGCTCGAGGTCTGGACCGACGGGTCGGTCGCGCCGAACGACGCCGTGGCCTACGCCGCCAAGATCGTGAAGGAGCAGCTCTCGATCTTCATCAACTTCGACGAGGCCGAGGAGCCCGCCGAGGAGCTGAAGCCGGTCGAGGAGCAGAAGCTCAACGAGAACCTCTTCCGCTCGGTGGACGAGCTCGAGCTCTCCGTCCGCAGCGCGAACTGCCTCCAGAACGCGAACATCAAGACCATCGGGGATCTCGTCCAGAAGACCGAGGCCGAGATGCTGAAGACGAAGAACTTCGGCCGGAAGTCGCTCAAGGAGATCAAGGAGATCCTGGCCGAGATGGGCCTCTCGCTCGGGATGAAGCTCGAGAACTGGCCGCCGAAGGCGGCGCCGCAGGGCGCCCCCAAGGTCTAGCGAACCTGGACCGATAGGAGACACCCAAGATGAAGCACCGCGTCGTCGGCCGCCGGCTCGATCGCACCACCGAGCACCGCACGGCCATGCTGAGAAACATGGTGACGTCGCTCTTCCGCCACGAGCGCATCGTCACGACCACGCCCAAGGCGAAGGAGCTGAAGCGCTTCGCCGACAAGGTCATCACGCTCGCCAAGCGCGGCTCCGCGCACCACCGGCGGCTCGCGAACCGCGAGGTGAAGGACGTCGAGGTCCTGAACAAGCTCTTCGACTCCCTCGCCGGGCGCTTCAAGGCGCGGCCCGGCGGCTACACGCGGATCGTCCGCGTCGGCCGCCGCGTCGGCGACAACGCCGAGATGGCCGTGATCGAGCTCGTCGACCGCGCCCCCGCGCAGGCCGAGGGCGAGGGCGAGGGCGAGAAGAAGACCGCCAAGGCGAAGGAGCCCAAGGCCCCCAAGGCGAAGGCGCCGAAGAAGGCCGCCGCCGCGAAGCCGAAGGCCAAGGCCAAGGCCAAGAAGGGCGCCGAGGAGTAATCCGGGCGCTCCCCCGCAGGGCCGCCTGGGCCGCGCGCGAGCCGTTCGCGCGCGGCCCTTTCGTTTTCGCCGTCCCGCCTTCCGCACAGGGGGCCGCGCTGGTACAAACGGACCGCCCCGATGCCGCCGCTCTACGCCCAGGATCCGCTCGGAGCCGCGAACGCCGCGCTCCAGTCCCGAGCGCTCGAGCTGCCCATGGCGGCGCTGCTCGTGGCGTGCGAGCCGTGGATGCTCGTGCTCGTCGCCCTCGCGCTCTACTCGTGGCTCGAGGGGGAGGTCCGAGGGGTCCTGAAGGCGGTCGCGCCGGCAGCGATCTCCATCCTCCTCGCGGTGGGGGTCGCGCTCGCCGCCCGCGCGGCGGGGGC
This sequence comes from Anaeromyxobacter sp. SG64, assembly GCF_022690745.1. Taxonomy (NCBI): domain Bacteria; kingdom Pseudomonadati; phylum Myxococcota; class Myxococcia; order Myxococcales; family Anaeromyxobacteraceae; genus Anaeromyxobacter; species Anaeromyxobacter sp. SG64. Next base: position 16,284 of record NZ_JALCZB010000068.1, read on the forward strand.
CGCGCCCCGTCCCCTGGAGGCGAGCGGCTTCGCGCCGCTCCTCCGCGCGGCGTTCCCAGCGCCTCACGCCGCCGGCGTCGCGGCGTTCGCGACCTTCTCGCTCCTGGTCTACGGCAGGCGAGCGCTCACCGTGCTGGCCCTCGCGGCGCTCTGCGCGATGGCGCGGGTCCGGATGGGGTCTCACTGGGCCGCCGACCTCGCGGCGGGAGGCATGCTCGGCGTGCTGGCCGCCGGGGTGACCTACGTCGCGGCGCTGCGCTTGCTCCCCCGGGGACACCTCTCGGCGCTGCGTGCGCGCCGCCTGCCGCGGGCGCGCCGCCAGCGTGGCGCGGCGAATCCGGGGGGCGAGGCGGCCGAGCGGGACGCAGAGCCCGGCGCCGGCTCGTCTTGACACCCAGCCTAAGTTGGCGTAAAGAAACCCACTTTTCGTGGAGTCCCCGCCGCGCCTGGCCGGGGAAAACGCTCCGCGTTCCAAGGATTTAGGAGGCAGGACACATGGCAGTGGTTCTTCGGCTGTCGCGCGCGGGCACGCACAAGGCGCCCTTCTATCACGTGGTCGCCACCGACTCGCGCAACTCCCGCGACGGCAAGTACATCGAGGACGTCGGCATCTACGATCCGACGCTCGTGCCCGAGCGGATCGAGCTCAAGGTCGAGCGCATCGAGCACTGGATCAAGGTCGGCGCGAAGCCCAGCGAGACCGTCGCGATGATCCTCAAGCGCGCCAAGGGCGCGGCGCCGGCCGAGAAGAAGGCGTAGGGCGGCTCCGATGCGCGACCTCGTCCTCTGGCTCGCCAGCGAGCTCGTCGAGCGGAAGGACGCGGTGAAGGTCGAGGTGCTCGAGCGCGATCACGCGACGGTCCTCGAGCTCTCCGTCGCCCCCGACGATCTCGGGCGCGTCATCGGGCGAGGTGGCAAGACCGCGAAGGCGCTCCGGACCGTGCTCGACGCCGCCGCCCGCAGGGAGGGACGCCGGGCGGTGCTCGACATCCTCGACTGACGTGGCGCTCGTCCGGCTCGGCAAGGTCGTCCGGGCCATCGGCCTGAAGGGCCACCTCGGGGTGGCCGGGACCGAGGGCGCGCTCACGACGGTGACTCGGATCGCGCTCCGGCGCGGAGACGAGCCCGAGCCGCCGATGCGGGAGGTGGTCGAGGCGCGGCCGCAGGGCCGGGTCTGGGCGGTGAAGGTGGAAGGGGTCTCCGACCGGACGTCGGCGGAGGCGTGGGTCGGGGCGGAGGTGCTCGCGCATCGCGAGGACCTGCCGGAGCCAGGCGAGGCGCGGCACTACTGGGCCGACCTCGAGGGCCTGCCGGTGGTCACGGCGGCGGGCGCGGCGGTCGGGACGGTGACGGGGCTGTACGACACGGGCGGCGTGGACGTGCTCGTGGTGACGACGGAGGACGGCGGAGAGAAGCTCGTGCCGCTCGCGCCCTACGTCGAGGTGGACGTCGCGGGGCGGCGCGTGGTGGTGGATCCGCCCGAAGGGCTTCTGGACTAGAGCGCAGAGACGGAAGGAGGCCGCAGGAGACGAGGACGTGAGGTTCGGCCGGTTCACGACGAGCGGGGATCCCGCGGAGGCGCGATGAGCGCGCGGCTCGAGGTGGAGATCCTGACGCTGTTCCCGCGGATGTGCGAGGGGTACCTCGCGGAGAGCATCCTCGGGAAGGCGCGCGAGGCAGGGCTCGTGTCGGTGACCGTGTCGGACGTCCGGGAGCACGCCCGGGGCAAGCACCGCGTGACCGACGACGCGCCCTACGGCGGCGGCGCCGGCATGGTGATGAAGCCCGAGCCGCTCACGGAGGCCATCGAGGCGGCGCGGTCCAGGCTGCCCGGCGCGCTCGTCGTGATGACGAGCCCGCGGGGCCTGGCGCTGGACCAGGCGCTGGCGCGGCGGCTCTCGACTCACGGCAAGCTCGTCCTCGTCTGCGGCCGTTACGAAGGGGTGGATGAGCGGGTGCTGGCGGCGGTGGACATGGAGGTCTCGATCGGAGACTTCGTCCTGACGGGCGGCGAGCTCGCGGCGCTCTGCGTCGTCGACGCCGCCGCGCGGCTCGTGCCGGGCGTGCTCGGCAACGAGGCGTCCGCCGGCGCAGAGAGCTTCGCGGGCGAGGACACGTTCCTCGAGTACCCGCAGTACACGAGGCCCCCGGAGTTCCGGGGGATGAAGGTTCCGGAGGTCCTCCTCTCGGGAGACCACCGGCGCATCGAGCGGTGGCGGCGGCGCGAGGCGCTGCGCGTCACGCGCGAGCGGAGGCCGGACCTCTTCGCGAGGGCGCGCCTCACGGAGAACGACCTCCGGCTCATCGACGCCGGAGACGACGAGCTGTAAAGGAGAGCATCGATCATGCTGCGCAAGGCGATTGCCGACATCCAGGCGAAGTACGTGCGGAACGACGTCCCCGAGCTCCGCTCCGGGGACAGCGTCCGCGTCCACACGAAGATCAAGGAGGGCGACAAGGAGCGCATCCAGATCTTCGAGGGCGTGGTCATCGCCTACCGGCGGGGCACCCCCGGGTCGTCGATGTTCACGGTCCGGAAGATGAGCTACGGGGTGGGCGTGGAGCGCATGTTCCCGGTCCACAGCCCGCGGATCGACAAGATCGAGGTCCTGGGCCACGGCGAGGTCCGCCGCTCGCGCCTGTACTACCTGCGCGAGCTGCAGGGGAAGGCGGCCCGCCTCCACCAGGAGGAGGGCCCGACCCCCGGCGCCGCCGTCGCGGCTCCGCCCCCCGCGGCTCCGCCGCAGGCCTGACGTTCCCCTCTGGCGACGAGGTGGGAGCGCGCCTCCGGTGCGCTTCCACCTCCTCGCTCGTGCGCGTGCGCGCCTTCCCGGGCCGCGCGTCGGGCGCTAACATGCGCCCCCGAGCGTGATCCTCCTCGAGTTCGCAGCGCAGGGCGTGCGTGGCGTGGCGCCTTCGGGCGGCCGCGCGACGCTTCGTCCCGGCTACAACGTCGTCGCCGCGGACGGCCCCGCGCTGCGGCGCCTCCTCGAGGCGCTGCTGCACCCGGATCCGCGCGACGCGGAGGCGCTGCCGCGTGCGGGCACCGGCCCCGCGGGCGCGGGCATGCGCGCGGGGCTGACCCTCGTCGGCGACGACCGCGTCACCTACCGGCTCGTGCGCGACTTCGCGGTCGGCTGCCAGCTCCACCGGTTCGACGCGGAGAAGCGGGCGTTCGCGCCGGTCTCGCAGGAGCTCGCCGAGATCCGCGAGCTCCTCCGCTCGACCGTGGGCGTCCCCACCCCGGCGCGTCTCTCCGCGCTGCTCTCGCTGTCCGCGGCGGAGCTGCCCTCGCGGCAGGGCCCGGGCGTGGAGCCGTCCCGCGCCGCCCCCCCGCGCGCGACGCTCTCGCCTGAGCAGGCGCGCCGTCGCGTCGCCCAGCTCGAGGCGGAGCTCGCGCAGGCGCGCGTCGCCGAGGGGCTCCAGGAGCGCCTGGATCGGCTGCAGGCGCGGCTCGCCGCGCTGGGGGAGGCGCTCCGCGCCGGAGATCGCCTCCGCGACGGTCTCGAGCGCGCGCTCGAGGCGCGCGCGGAGCTCGACGCGGCGGCGGCCGCCGGCGCCGCGCTCGGCGACGCGGAGGCGAAGCTCGTCACGTACGAGCGAGGGAGCGCGCGCCGCGCGGAGGCGCTCGAGCGCGCCGCGGCGGAGCGCGCCTCGCTCGACGAGGTGGACGCGCGGGGGGCGCCGGTGGCGCCCTGGCGCGGGATCCCGTTCTGGGCCGGGGCAGGCGCCGGCGCCGCGCTCGCGATCGGCGGCGCCGCCGAGGCGGCGGCCGGGTCGGAGCTCCGCCACGCGGCGCTCCTCGCGGTGCCCGCCTTCGGCACCGCGGCGTGGGTGGCGTGGGAGTGGGTCGGCCGCCTCGAGGCGTGGGAGCGCGTCTCTCGCCGCAGGCGCGTCGTCGACGACTGGGAGCGGAAGCTCCAGGGGGCGTTCGAGCGCGACGCGCAGGAGGTTCGCGCGGCGCTCAAGACGGCCGGCGTGCAGGGCGTGCCGGAGCTCCGCGAGCTGCTCTCGCGGGTCGAGGACGCGGACGCGGTCGTCGCGGAGTGGCGCCGCCGGGTCGCGGAGTGGCAGGCCGCGCCCGAGGCGCAGCGCCTGGCCGCGGAGCGGGCGCAGGTGGAGGGAGAGCTGCGGGCGGCGGAGGCGACCTTCTCCGAGCAGGCCGGCGGCTTCGTGCGCGATCCTGCGTCGATCGAGGGCGAGCTCCGGCGGCTCCAGGCGGAGGCGGCGGTCGCGATCCGGCAGGAGGCGCCCGCGCCGCCGCCGCGTGCGACGCCCGCTCCCGGCGGCGATGCGCTGCGCCTCCTCGTCGAGCGCGCCGCCGCGGAAGGCGGCGCGAGCCCGGCCGCGGTCGTCCGCGGCCTCGCCGCCAAGGCCTCCCAGACGCTCTCCGGTCTCTCCTTCCAGCGGCTCCAGGCGCTCGGCGCCGACGAGCGCGGGAACCTCTCCGTCCAGGTGAGCGGCCGGGTCGTGGCTGCCGCGACGCTGCCGCCCGCGGATCGCGATCTCGTGTTCCTCGCGATCAAGCTGGCGCTCCTCGAGCAGGCGCTCGCCGGCGGCAAGGGCGTCGCCATCGTCGAGGACGCGTTCGCGGGGCTCTCGGACGGCGCGCGGCGCTTCGCGGCGCGGCTCCTGAAGCAGCTCGCCCGCCCGGGACAGCTCCTCCACGCCACGGCCGATCCGGCCTTCCGGGAGGCGGCCGATCACGCCGCGTGAGGGCATGACGGGCGGCGAGGCGCAGCAGGGCGACCGGCGCGCCCGCGGGCGGGAGGCGGAGGCGATCGCCGCCGAGTTCCTCGTCCGGGAGGGCTTCGAGATCCTCGATCGCAACCACGGCACTCCGCGCGGTGAGGTGGACCTCGTCTGCCGCGAGGGCGGGATCGTGTGCTTCGTCGAGGTGCGGAGCCGCTCCTCGGACGCGCAGGGCGGACCGGAGGAGACGGTCGGTCGGGGCAAGGCGCGCCGCGTGGTGGCCGCCGCGACCGACTGGGCGCTCCGGAACGGCGGCCTCGAGCAGGAGCTGCGCTTCGACGTGGTCGCGGTCACGTTCGAGGAGGCGGGGCCGCGGGTGGAGCTCTACCGTGGGGCGTTCGACGGCGAGGGGAAGCCGGGACTGTGGTGACCGAGGCGAACGAGCGGAATGAGGGCCGGCGCGGCACGCTGTACGTGGTCGCGACGCCGATCGGGAACCTCGGCGACCTCTCGCCGCGCGCCGCCGAGGTGCTCCGCAGCGTCCGGGCGGTCGCGGCCGAGGACACGCGCAGGACCCTGAAGCTCTACGCGCACCTCGGCGCGCCCGCGCCCGCGCTCCTGTCGCTCCCGGCCTTCGACGAGCGCGGCCGCGTCGCGGCGATCGTCGAGCGGCTCGTCGCGGGCGAGTCCGTCGCGCTCTGCACGGACGCCGGCACGCCCGGCGTCTCGGATCCGGGCGCGGCGCTCGTCGCCGCCGCCTGGGCGGCGGGCGCGACGGTCGTGCCGATCCCCGGCCCGAGCGCCGCGCTCGCCGCGCTCGCCGCGTCGGGCTTCCCCGCCGACCGGTTCCTCTTCACCGGGTTCCTGCCGCGCAAGGGCGCGGGACGCGCCGAGGCCCTCGCGCTCCTCGCCGCCACGCCGGCGACGCTCGTGCTCTACGAGGCGGGGAACCGGACGCGCGAGACGCTCGGCGATCTGGCCGAGGCGCTCGGCGACCGGGAGGCGCTCGTCGCGCGCGAGCTGACGAAGCTCCACGAGGAGCTCCTGCGCGGGCGCCTCCGCGAGCTCGCCGCCCGGCTCGCCGACGAGGTCCGCGGCGAGGTGACGCTCGTCGTCTCGAGCGAGGGGGCCGCGCCACCCGCGCGCCCGGCGCCGGAGGTGCCGCTCGCGGACGAGCTCGCGCGCAGGCTCGCGGCGGGCGAGCCTCCGTCGGCGATCGCGCGCGAGGTCGCCCGCGCCCGCGGGCTGAAGCGCGCCGACGTCTACGCGGCCCTCGAGCGGCTGAAGCACGGCGCGAAGCCGGAGTAGGAAGGGGCTTCGAGCGGCGCCGGGATGGCGCGCTGCCAATCTAGAGGCCGCGATCGTCGCTCGAGGGCGCCTCGCGGCGCGCTCCTTCCAGGCCGGCGGCGCGGTCGAGCACCATGTCCGAGGAGCCGGGGAAGCGCGGGGGCGTGGCCGCCACGTCCACGAAGCCGTACCGCGCGTAGAGCCCCTGCGCGTCGCGCGTGGCGAGGCAGACGAAGCGCGTCCGCCGCACGGCGGGGTGGTCGAGGAGCAGCGTCATCACCCGCTTGCCGAGGCCCTGTCCGCGCCAGGACCGCGCGACCACCACGTCGTAGATCCAGGCGCGCCGCCCGTCCGACACCGCGCGCGCGGAGGCGACGAGCGCGCCGTCCGGCGACCGCGCGCCCACCCAGGCCGTCGCCCCGAGGTGCGCGGGCCCGATGAGCTCCCGCGCGACCCCCTCCCACCAGTACTCGCCGCCGAGGAGCGTCTCCACGGCCGGGAGGTCCTCGGGTCCGAGGGCGGCGTGCAGCCGGACCCCCTCCGCGGCGAGGAAGGGAGGCGTGGGCGCGGCGGGGTTCGCCTCGCGGATCGCCTCGATCGCCAGGGGGTCGCCGGGCGCGCCACGCTCCCACAGGCCGAGGAGGATGCGCTCGATCTCCTCGGGCGTCCGGTTCTGCAGGAGCTTCCACTTTCCGTCGATCCGCTCGAAGGGCACGAAGAAGACCCGCACGCCCTCGAGCTCGCCGCGGTAGAGCGGATCGCCGGCGTCGATGGGCCGGTACCGCCCCTCGGGCTGCCAGCGGCGCATGAGGGCCTCGAGGGCCCGGGCCTTCGTGGCGGGATCCTCCACCGCCGTGAGCGTCCCGTGCACCTGCACGCTCCGGAAGAGGGTGGTGGCGGGGCAGGCGCGCACCGGGTCCACCATCCAGCTCGGGACGTGCGCCACCACCTCCTCGGCGGACACCACCGCCGGTCGGCCGAGGCAGGTCGCCTTCTCGCCGGCGTGGGCGCCGTGGAAGAAGACGCCGTCCTCGAGCACCGCTGCGTCGAGCGCGCGCAGCACGGGCGCGCCCGCGGGGGTGGTGGTGGCGAGGTGCACGACCGGCGCGCGGGCGAGGAGCGCCAGCGCGCGGGCCGGGTCGGCGCGGAAGATCTCTCGTCTCATGCCGGGAGCGTGGCCCGGCGCTGGTCCTGCGAAAAGGTCCAGTCCTGATAAACTCGATGGACCAGTGCGCACCTGGACCCTCGCCCTCGCCCTCGATCGCGACGACCCCGCGCCGCTCGCGGTGCAGATCGCCCGCGGCCTCGCCGCGCGCATGCGCTCGGGCGCGCTCGAGCCCGGGGCGGCGCTCCCCTCGAGCCGCGAGCTCGCCCGCGCGCTGGCGGTGCACCGCAACACGGTCCTCGCCGCGTACGGCGAGCTCGCCGCCGAGGGCTGGATCGAGGCCGCCCGGGCGCGAGGCACGTTCGTGTCGCGCGAGCTGCCCGCCCGTCCGCCGCGGCGCTTCGCGCCCCCGCCCGCGGGGCGCGCCGAGCGAGCCGGGTTCGACCTGCCGGCCGCGCCGGTGCCCGCC
>NZ_JALCZB010000069.1:0-23533 GCF_022690745.1 Anaeromyxobacter sp. SG64
CGGGCGCCCCCGGCGCGACGGCGCCCGGGCCGCGCGCGACCAGCCGGGCGACCGTGCCCGCGACCTCCGCCTGCGAGCGCGCCCCGATCACCGCCGCGACCCCGGGCAGCGCGGCGAGCACCTCGGGACGGACCTGCGCGTAGCACCCCGCGGCGACGATGGCCGCCCCCGGGTGATCGCGCGCGGCCCGGCGGATCGCCTGACGGGCGGCCGCGTCGGCGTCGGCCGTGATGGTGCAGGTGTTCACCACGACCACGTCGGCGCGCTCGCCGGCGCGCGCGACCGAGAGGCCGTCCCCGAGCGCGCTCGCGAGGGCGTCCGCGTCGGCCCGGCTCACGCGGCAGCCGAGCGCGATGATCGCCACCCGCGGGCGGAGCGGCTCAGACGATGCGTCCACCGCCGAGCACCTCGTCGCCGCCGTAGAAGACCGCCGCCTGGCCCGGCGCGACCCCGCGGACGGGCCGCGCGAGCCGGACCTCCGCCCCGCCGCCCGACGGCGTCACCGTCCCGAGCTCGCCCTCGTGGCGGTGGCGGATCTTCACGCGCGCGGAGAGCGCGCCCGGCGGCGGCGCGCCCGCGACCCAGCGCACCTCCGCGACCTCGAAGCGATCGCGAGACGCCTCCTCGGAGCTGCCCACCACGACCCGCGCGGCCTCCGGCTCGAGGCGCACGACGTAGCGCGGCGCGGGGCCGGCGATCCCGAGCCCGCGCCGCTGGCCGACCGTGAAGCGGTGCACGCCGTCGTGCCGCCCGAGCACCTCGCCCGCGGTGGAGACGATCTCCCCCGCCCGCACCTCCCCAGGCGCGCGGAGCGCGACGAAGTCGCCGGCGTCGCCCTGCGTCACGAAGCAGATCTCCTGCGACTCCGCCTTCCCGGCGTTGGGGAGCCCCGCCCGCGCCGCGGCGGCGCGGACGTCGCGCTTCGCGAGGTCGCCGACCGGGAAGAGCACGTCGCGCAGCGCGTCCTGGCCGAGGCCGTAGAGGAAGTAGGTCTGGTCCTTCGCCGGATCGCCCGCGGTGCAGAGCGCGAGGCGGCCGCCGCGCCGCTCGACGCGCGCGTAGTGGCCGGTGGCGAGCTTCGCGCCGAGGGCGCGCGCGCGGGCGAGCAGCCAGTCGAACTTCACGTCCGAGTTGCACGCCACGCACGGGTTCGGGGTGCGGCCCTCGACGTAGTCGCGCACGAAGGGATCGATGACCCGCTCGCGGAAGCGCGCCTCCACGTTGGCGACGTAGAACGGGATGCCGAGCCGGCGGGCCGCGGCCCGCGCGTCCTCCAGATCGTCGGGGGCGCAGCAGGACCGGCCGCGCCGGGCGTCCGAGTAGTCGGCGACGCGCATGGACACGCCGATGACCTCGTGCCCCTCGGCGACGAGGAGCGCGGCGGCGGTGGAGGAGTCGACTCCCCCGGAGAGGGCGACGAGGACGCGCATCGGTCGAGAGGCCTCGGCGGGCGGTGTACCCGCCTCCGGCCGCCGGATCAAGCGAGGGTGGCGGCGGGCGTGGTGCTGCCGGTCGCGGGCCGATCGGCCGGCCGCACCGGGATCTCGAGCACGAACTTCGAGCCGGTGAACTGCCGCGTGAGGGAGCCGGGCTGGGTGCGCGGCGGACTCTCCACCCAGACGCGCCCGCCGTGCGCCTCGGCGATGCGGCGGGCCACCGGCAGGCCGAGGCCCGAGCCCGGCGCGCGCGCGTCGTCCCGCCCGCGCGCGTGCGCGTGGTGGAGCGGCTCGAAGATCCGCTCCTGCTCGCCGCCGCGGATGCCCGGCCCCTGGTCGTACACGGTGTAGCGAACCTTGCCTGGGGGGCGCGTGACCTCTACCAGCACCTCGCCGCCGTGGGGCGAGAACTTCACCGCGTTCGACACGAGGTTCGCCACGGCCTGGCGGAGCTTGCGCGGATCGGCGATCACCACCCCGCCTCCGCCGTGCGCGACCACGACGTGCAGCCGCGCGTCGCGGATCATCGAGCGCTGCTCCGCGACGGCGTCGTCGGCGAGCTGGTCCGGATCCACCGGTCCCTCGAGGACGGGTGCCTGGCCGGCCTCCAGGCTCGCGAAGTCGGAGAGGTTGTCGACGATGCGGGTGAGGCGGGTCACCGACTGGATCATCGAGTCGACGATCCGGCGCTGCTGCGGCGACATGGGCCCGAGCTTCTCGGACGAGAGGATGCGCAGGTAGCCGGCGAGCGGCGTGAGGGGGGTCGAGAGCTCGTGGGCGAGGTTGTGCATGAACGCGCTCTTCAGCGCGTCCGCCTCGACGAGCCGGGCGTTCGCCCGCCGGGAGCCGCTGACGGCGGACTCGAGGTGCGAGGCCATGAGGCCGGACAGCGCGCGCAGCCGCTCTCGCTCGCCCTCCGCGGGGAGCCGCTCGCGCTTGCCCGCGAGGAACTCGCGGACCTCCTCGGAGAGCGTCCCGTCGAGGCGGTCGCGCTCGAGGAAGCCGTCCGCGCCCGCCGCGAGCGCGACGTCGTGATCGTCGCGCGACTCGCCCACCGCGACGATGGGGACCTCCTCGAGCGCCTTCTCGCGCTTGAGGCGCGCGGCGAGCTCGAACCCCTCGAGGTCCGGCAGGTGGACGTCGGCGAGGATGAGGTCGGGCCGGGACGTGAGGGCGCGCTCGATGCCCTCGAGCCCGGAGGCGCTCGTGTCGACGGCGTAACCGTCCTGCTCCAGGCGGGACTTCACCCGCGCCCGGACGTCGGCGTCTCCCTCGATGCACAGCACGCGGCGCGGCATGTCGTTCGCCCCGCCTGCATTATAAGCTTCGGCCTTCCGCGTCCCACCATCGACGGAGCGCGACGGTGAGCCGCTCCTCGTCGTTCTCCTCGGGGTGCTCGAGCACCCTTTCGAGCAGGTGACGGAGCGCCTCGCCGACGTGCGGTCCCGGAGCGGCGCCCAGGATCCGCATCACCGCGCGCCCGTCGAGCGCGAGCTCCTGCGGCGTGAGCGGATCCCCGGCGCGCCGGATGTGGGCGATCGTCTCGGTGAGCGCCTCGAGCTCCCGCTGCGCAGGCTCCGCCTCGTCGGGGGCGAGCGCTGCGGCCTCGGCGCGGGCGAGGTCGAGGAGGGGCGCGGCGCGCGCGGGCCCTGCCGCGGCGAGCCAGCGCCTGACCTCCGCGGCCGCCGCCGGGAGCGCGTGCCCCCGCCCTGCGAGCCGGCAAGCGTGCGCGCGCACGAGCGCCGCCGTGTCGTCTGAGATCCGCCGCGACAGGCGCAGGTGCAGGAGCGTGCGTCCGACGTCGCCGGCCGGCAGCGTGTGCAGGAGCGCGGCGAGCCGGAGCGCCGGCTCGGCGGGCGTCGCGGCGAGGACCGCGACCGCGTGGCTCACCTCCGGGGCCGGGCGGGCGGCGAGCGCCGGGAGGACCGTCTCGAGGAGGCCGGTGGTGCGCATGAGCTCGACCGCCCGGGCCGCGTCGGGCGCGACGACGAGCCGCGTGAGCTCGTCGGCGATGCGCTCCAGGGAGACCTTGCGGACGACGGGCAGCGCGCCGGGGATGGCGGCCTGGGTCGCGGGGTCGAGCTCGTAGCCGAGCTGGGCGGCGAAGCGGACCGCCCGCATCGGGCGCAGGCCGTCCTCGCCGAAGCGGGCGACCGGATCCCCGACCGCGCGGACGAGCCGCCGCCGGAGGTCGGCCTCGCCGCCGAACGGATCGCGCAGCTCGCCGGCGAGCGGGTCGAAGGCGAGGGCGTTCATGGTGAAGTCGCGGCGCGCGAGGTCGGCCTCGAGGTCCTCGTGGAAGGTCACCGACTCGGGCCGGCGGCCGTCCGTGTACGCGCCCTCGCCGCGGAAGGTCGTCACCTCGATCGGCTCGCCGCCCACGAGCACGGTCACCGTGCCGTGCTCGATGCCGGTCGGGATGACCTTGGGGAAGAGCGCCGCGACCTCGTCCGGCCGCGCGGGGGTCGCGACGTCGAAGTCGTTCGCGTCGCGGCCGTGATGGAGGAGGAGATCCCTGACCGCGCCGCCGACGAGCCACGACCGGTGTCCCGCCGCGCCGAGCCGGCGGAGGACGTGGAGGACGGGCTCCGGGAACGTCGCGCGCGCGAGGGCGTCCGGGAGCGGCATCGTCAGTGCGTCAGGCCGCGCTCCTGCTCCGCGCGGTCCAGGAGCCGGAAGTAGAGCCGGATGAGGGCGAGCCGCGCGTCGGGCGCGAGCCCCTCGACCGCGAGGCGGGCGACCTCCAGCGGATCGCGGCAGATCGAGAGGAGCACCTCGCCCACCTCGTCGGCGTCCTCGCGGGCGACCGCGCGATCCGCGACGGCGAACGCCTCCCGGATCTGGTCCGCGTCGAACAGCAGGTGGTGGCCGCGGAGGCCTTCCTGGATGCGGAGGGACAGGTGTCCCGGCGCGAGCTTGTCGTCCATCGGCGTCCCCCTCCCCGCTGCGCCGCCACCATGCCGCCCCGCGTGGGCGCGTGCAAGCGGAGAAGCGCGGGCGCGCCTGGTGGTATCGGGCGGTTCCGCGCGGGTACGCAGGGGCTCGGCTCGCTCGCCGGGAGATTCCGCCGACGCCGGAGCGGCACACTCGCCGAACCGAGCGCCGCGTCGGGGAGCTGAGACGGCCGACCTCGCCCCCGGAGCGCGAGCCGGGCCGGCGCAGGGGCGCCCCCGCCCCCGCGCCGCCGTCCGCGCGCTACGACGCGTGCGGCTGGGAGATCTCGCGCGACGCGACCTCGCGCAGCGTGCGCCCCGCGACCTCCTCGTCCTCCTCCTCGGCGATGTCCGACAGGCTGATGACGCCCTGCAACCTGCCCTCCTCGTCGCAGACCATGATGCGGGACTTGCGGTGCTCGCGCATGAGGCGCTCGGCGTCACGCAGGTCGTCGCCGATCTTGCAGCTCACGACCTCGGGGGTCATGACGTCCTCGAGCTTCGCGTCCAGCAGGCGCCCCTCGGCGAGGATCCGGAGCGCGAGATCGCGATCCGTGATGGTGCCGACGGGCTCGTCCGCCTCGTTGCAGACCGGCACGAAGCCGATGTTCTCCTCCTTCATGAGGCGCGCGCAGTCACGCGCCGTGTCGTCAGGCCGGCAGCACATCGCCGACTTCATCACCGTCTCCACCCTGGCCATCGGATCCTCCTCGCCCTCGCTCCTCGGGCGCTTCACGACTGCTCCCGCACGGGACGTTGCGGCGTGCGCGCCAGCCCTGCAACGTGCCGGCGCGAGTGAGCGCGCGGTGGGGCGCGCGTCCTCCGCACGTCTGGAGGCGCGCCGGCCGGCGGAGCCCTGGCCGGCTGCCGGTGGCTCAACCCGCCGCCGTCCGAGACACCGCGCCGGGCGGGCTGGCGGCGGCACGGAGCCAGATCGCTCCCGGGAGCGCGGGAGGGACGTGCCGCTCGCCCCCGAGCAACCTGCCCAGCGCGTCGAGATCGGGCGGCTTCGCCAGGTGCGCACGTCCAGAAGCGCCCGCGCCGGCAGCGCGGGCGCCGGACGGAGGGCCGCGGCTCACCTCAGCTTGAAGTTCGCGCTCCGCGTCGAGCCGTCCGCGAAGACGAGGTCGAGACGCCAGCAGGTGCCGGGCAGCTTCGGCGTCTGCCAGTTCAGCACGTACTGCGCCGCGGTGAAGTCGTAGCGGAGCGCCGTGCCGCCGGTGGTCGTGAGCTCGATCTGCGACTCGAGCGAGGTGAGCACGGCGCAGGCGATGCTCTGGACCTTCGTGCTCTTCAGGTCGACGGCCGAGAGGTCGGTGATCTCGACCCCGCCCTGCCCCTGCAGCTTCCACTTCACCGGCACCGTGGCGCCGTTCTTCACGGCGTTCACGAGCGGGAGGTCGTCCACCGGCTGGAAGAAGCCGAGGAACGCGAACTGGACGGTCACGGTGAACGTCTTCGGCGTCGCCGCGTTCCCGCGGGAATCGCTCGCGGTGCAGGACACGGTCGTCGTGCCGGGGGCGAAGGTGCTCCCGGACTGCGGCGTGCAGCTCGCCGTCACGGCGCCGTCGACGAGGTCGGCCGCGGAGGCGGCGAACGACACCGGCGCACCCTGCGCGCTCGTCGCGAGCGTTGTGAGATCGCCGGGGACTGTGACGGCGGGCGGGGTCGTGTCCCGGACCGTCACCGTGAACGTCTTCGGGCCGCTCCCGTTGCCGTGCGCGTCGGTCGCCGTGCAGGAGACCGTCGTCGTCCCGAGCGCGAACGTGCTGCCGGAGGCGGGCGTGCACACGGGCGTCACGGCGCCGTCGACGAGATCCGACGCGGAGGCGCCGAACGTCACCGCGGCGCCCGCGGCGCTCGTCGCCTCCTCCGTGAGGCTCGCCGGGACGGTCACGTCCGGCGGCGTCGTGTCGACGATCGACGCGGTGAAGCTCGCTCCCGTCCTGTTCCCTGCCTTGTCCGACGCCGCGCACTGCACGACGCTATCCCCGAGCGGAAACGTCGTGCCGGATTGCGGGACGCACACGGCCGGCACCTCACCGTCGAAGGCGTCGTCGCCCTTGATCGAGAAGACGACGGTCGCCCCGGAGGCCGAGGTGGCCTCACGCGTGATGTTCGGCGGGTTCAGCACCGGCGCGGTCACGTCCTTCACGACGACCTCGCAGCTGTCGGTGCTGAACAGGCTGCCGTTGTCGGTGACCTTCAGCTCGAACGTCATCGTGTCGCCATGGCCCAGCGTGAGCCGGGGCGCATCGAAGGCGAGCGCGGGGTACGACAGCGCCTCCGCCGCGAGGTTCGCGTCCGGGCCGCCCGAGGTCTGGCGCCAGGCGTACGAGGCGATGCCGTCGTCGGGATCCGTGGAGGGCATCGAGGGAGATGCGCCGTCCAGCAGGATCGAGGCGCCCTCGTTCACGGGGGACGTGCACACGGCGTTCGCGACCGGCGGGTCGTTCACCCACTTGACCGTGACGACCACCTCCGCCGAGCTCGAGAGCGAGCCGTCGGAGACCGTGAGCCGGTACGTGAAGCTGGCGCCGCCGGGGTAAGGCACCGGGGGCGCCGCGAGCTCGACCGCCGCCGTCGTCCCGACCTGCTCGACGCTCCCCACGACGACCCGGTCCCAGCGGTAGGTCAGCGGATCACCGTCGGGATCGCTCGAGCCGCGGCCGTCGAGGAGGAACAGGTCACCTTCGTTCACGGACGACGGGGCGCTCGCCGCGGCGAGCGGCGGGCTGTTGACGTCCGTGATGGTGACCGTCGTCGTCGCGGTCTGGGTCTGGAGCGGGTCGCAGCCCCTCACGGTCACGGTGAAGTGGAGGGTGGTGCCCGCCGCCCGGACGTTGGGAGCGGTGAAGGTCGGCTTCGCGGCGCCGGGATCGCTCAGGACGACGGCGTATGCGTCGTTCGCGTCCTGAGCCCACGAGTACGCGACCGCCTTCGGCTGTGACGGCTCCGCGTTGAGCGTGACCGTCGTCGGAACGAACGTTCCACCCGAGATCGCCCCCTCCGTCACGGACTGATCGCCGGACGTCCTGGCAGTCACCTCGCATCGGGGCGCGCCGGCTCCGAGCGCAGGAGCCGCCGCGAGCGCGCCGATCAGTGCCGAAGCGAGCCAGAGAACCCTTCGAGAACAGAGCTGCATTGGGACCCCCACCGAGACGAGCCAATCGATTCGTGCGTGCGGGCAGGCGCCCACCTCTTCGAGTCCAGGGCGACCGTATGGACGCACGCCAGTGGGGGAGAGGCTTGCACCGAGAGCACATGGAACCAAGTCACCTACACGCGGGGTGCCTGGCGGGGGCGTAAGCGCCGCGCCGGCTACCTGAAGCGCCGGCTACCGGGCGACCACCGGAAGGGGCGCTCTTTAACGGACAGTGCGGGCGGGGGTCATGCCCCCGGTACCATCGCCCAGGGGTGAACCGTGAGAGCAACTACTGCGCTGTCACTTTGGCTCGTCGTCGCCGGCTCGTCCGGCTGTGCTGCGTCCCGCGTCGCATCGGCCCACGGCGGAACGACGAGCTTGTCGCCATTCCTCATCAGCGCGGTCAGGTTCGATCACGGCTGTGCGCAGGACCAGATCGTCGAGCTGCGCAAGGCGGGCCCCCAGGCAGACCTCGACGTCTGCGGCTCCGTCCGCCGCTACAAGATGGTCCACCGCGGGGAGAGCTTCGAGACCTGGCTGGACGTCACGGCGCTGTACCCACCCGCGTCGCTCGAGGGGTCAAGACCTTCCACTTCCCACTAGCCGCGCGACCAGCGTCTCCATCCACTCGGCGAGCGGAGCCGGAGGGCGCTCCTGTCGCAGGCGCGAGAGGACCTTCGCGACGTTGCCTTGGCTCATCCCCAACGCAGCCGCGATGTCGCGGTGCGAGAAGACCTGTGCGCGACTCAGCGCCCACACCGCCAGGCGCCGCGCCGGATTCGCGCCGGGCCCCATCTCCCGCTCCTTGACGTCGGCGACCGTGCACCCCGCCACCTGCGCTACCTGCTTCAGCACCTCGCCGATGCTGACCGCGGTCGTCGATGCCCTGCGCGCCGCGCCGACCTGCCGCAGCCGCTCGGTCCGCTCGGCCGTCCGTATCCAGCCGGCCTCGCGATCCAGGCCCTCCGGCCACTGATCCCGGCGCTTGCGCCGCGCTCTGATCGCCTCGCCGATCGCCGCCCTTCCCTCGAAACGTTCAGTGAAGACCTCCGTCCGGAGCCACGCGGGCGCGCGCTCATTGCCCAGGTAGGCGCGCAAGCTCGTCCAGCACGGATCGTCGATGCGAGTGGCGAGCCCCGCGTGGAATGGGTTCAGGTGGATGTAAGCGAAGACGTGTTCCAGGTACGAGTCGTCGTCGACGATCTGGCTTCGAAAGCGCCCGCGAAAGATCGGCCCGTCCCAGCCATGTCGCAGGTTCACGCGCTGCGTGTACGTCGCGTTGACGTGCCTCATGCAACGCGAGAGATTTCCCAGAGGAGTGCGGACGAGCAGGTGATAGTGATTCGGCATCAGCGAATAGCCATGCACCTCGAGCCCGTGATGCTCGACTGCTTCTTCGAGGCTTTGCAGGAACAGCAAGCAGTGATCATCGCGCCGGAAGATCGGCTCGCGCCGTGCTCCCCGGTGCATCACGTGATGCCACGCTCCTGGCATATCGAGACGTCGCGCCCGCGCCACGGGGCGAAGTTACTCTCCGTCGATCATGTGTCAAGTGGCATGTCTTGACCCCCAATGGCCATCCCGACGCTCACTACGGAACGCCTCGTCCTCCGCCCGTTTCGTCTGGACGACCTCGACGCGTACGCCGCGATGAATGCCGACCCGACGGTCATGCGGCACATCGGCGAGGTGCAGGACCGCGCCGCGGCGTTCCGCTCCCTGTGCGCGGCGCTCGGTCACTGGCACCTCCGCGGCTTCGGGCCGTGGGCGATCGAGGAGCGCGCCACCGGCGCATTCGTGGGGCGCGGCGGGCTCGTGCAGTTCGAGCCCTGGACGGACGTGGAGGTCGCCTATGCGCTCGTCCCCTCCGCGTGGGGGAAGGGATACGCCGGCGAGGTGGCGGCGCGGTCGCTGCGCTTTGCGCACGAGGTCGTCGGCGCGCGCCGGGTCGCGAGCCACATCCTCGCCGGGAACGCGGCCGCGATCCGCGTGGCGGAGCGGCTCGGCGCGAGGTACGCAGGCGAGGCGGATGTCCAGGAGGGGGCCACGCCCCTGCGCGTCTACGTCTATCCGGACCCGGACTGAGGGTCGGTCGAGCAACCGGCGTCTGGACCTGGCCGATCATCGGCGCGGGGAGCCCCCGCGAAGCGTCCAGGCGCCCAGCGGTCATGTGTCAAGTGGGATGACTTGACCCCAAAAGTGCTGGAATGTGTGTGGCCCCGGCGGGACTCGAACCCACGGCCTACGGTTTAGGAAACCGCCGCTCTATCCAGCTGAGCTACGGGGCCATCGACTACGGGTCGGCGGATATAGCACAGGGGAGGCCGGAACGCCCACGCGCACGTGCCCCTCACACCCCCGCCAGCGTCAGGGCCCAGCGGACGGCCCCGGCGGTGACGAGCACGAGGACGGGGCTCATCCGGAAGCGCGACAGCGTGAGCGTGGTGGCGACGGCGATCCCGACGTCGGCGGGGCCGCGCATCGACGCGCCGAGGGTGACCGCGGCGGCGGCCATGAGCCCCACGACCGCCGGGGTGAGGCCGCGCAGCGCGGCGCGGATCGCCCGCCGCGAGCGCATGCGCAGAAGCCAGCCCCCGAGCACGACCACGAGCGCGAACGGCGCGGCGAAGATCCCGACCGTCGCCACGATCGCGCCGGGGAACCCGCGCGCGACGTAGCCGATGAAGGTCGCCATGAGGAGCACCGGGCCCGGGGTGAGCTTCCCGACGGCGATGGCGTTCCTGAACTGCTGCTCGGTGATCCAGCCCGCGTCCACCACCGTGGCGTGCAGGTGGGGCACGATCGCGAACCCGCCGCCGTATGCGCCGAGCCCGATGCGGAAGAAGAGCGCGCCGATCGCGACGAGGCCGCCGACGCCGGCCTGGGTGAGGAGGCCGAGGGGAGCCACCACGGCGAGTGGAGCGCCCCCGTCCGCGCCGCGCGTCTCGTGCAGCGGCTCGAGCGGCTGACCCTCGTCCGGCAGCGCCACCGGCGGAGACGGCTTGCGGGGCGCCCGGCGGATGCGGGCGAGCCGCGCGCGCTTCAGCATGAGGTCGATGACGAGCCCGGAGGCGATCCCGAGCGCCGC
This sequence comes from Anaeromyxobacter sp. SG64, assembly GCF_022690745.1. Taxonomy (NCBI): domain Bacteria; kingdom Pseudomonadati; phylum Myxococcota; class Myxococcia; order Myxococcales; family Anaeromyxobacteraceae; genus Anaeromyxobacter; species Anaeromyxobacter sp. SG64. The sequence goes on from NZ_JALCZB010000069.1 coordinate 10,603, forward strand.
GATCTCGCCGGAGGCCGCCCCGCCGGCGATGCTGAGCAGGAGCGCCACCGCCGCGACGCCCATCTGCCACGGCCGTCCGATCGACGTCCGGACCATGCGCAGCGCGAGCGCCGCCACGATGCCCACCACGGCCGCGTTGAGGCCCGAGAGGACCACCTCCGCGCGCGGCTGCACGCCGAACCGGACGTAGGCCCACGCGAGGGCGAGCGTGAGGAGCGCCCCCGGCAGCACGAAGCCGACGTAAGCCGCGAGCGCCCCGCTCATCCCGCGCAGCCGGAGGCCGACGTGCGCGAGCGCGTTCGCGGCGGCGCCGCCCGGGAGCATCTGCGACACCGTGGTGGTGTTGGCGAACTCCCGCTCCGTCAGCCAGCGGCGGCGATCGACCGCGAGGTGCCCGATCATCCCGAGCACGCTCACCCCGCCGCCGAACCCGATCGTGCCGAGCCACAGCGAGGCGCGGGCGAGCTCCCAGTGGGTGGGGATCGCGCGGGTGGCGGTCGCGGTCCGCTCGCCGCCTCGATGGCCCTCGGTCCTCGCCCTCAGCATCGTCAGGTGTCCGAACGCTGAAACCGGGCGGCGCCGTCCCCTCGTGGTGGCCGCCCTCGACCCGCGTGTGCATACCAGGGTCCTCGTCCCGTCGCCACGAACCTCCGCGCTTCCCGCTGGCTCTCCCGGGAGCGAGACTCCCGACATGCCCCTCCCCGGCGACGCCCCCTCGCACCTCGACCGCGCGCTCGAGGCGCGGTACTCCCCCCTCGCCAGCACGGCGGGCTCGCTCTCCTGCGGGAGCGTGCTCGAGCACGCCGCGCCCGGCGCGGGCGAGACGCTCGTGGATCTCGGCTGCGGCCGCGGGCGCGACCTCCTGCGAGCGGCCGAGGCCGTGGGCCCCGGCGGGCGCGCGATCGGCGTCGACGCGAACGCGGCGATGATCGCGGCGGCGCGCGAGCTCGCGGGAGGCCTCGCGCAGGTGCGTCTCGTGCGCGCGGACCTCGCCGCCGTGACGCTGCCGGACGGCGAGGCCGACGTCGTCGTCTCGAACTGCGCCATCAACCACGCGCCGGACAAGGCCGCCGTGTACCGGGAGGTGCACCGCCTGCTCCGCTCCGGCGGGCGCTTCGTCGTCTCCGACGTCGTCTCGGAGACCGCCCTCCCCGACTCCGTGCGCAACGACCCGGCCGCCTGGGCCGCATGCTACGGGGGCGCCATCCCGGAGGCGGACTACCTCGCCGCCATCGCCGCGGCCGGCCTCGCCGAGGTGAGCGTGCTGCGCCGCACGGCGCCCTACGAGAAGGGCGGCGTGCGCGTCCTTTCGATCACCGTGAAGGGCCGGCGCCCTTAGCGCCGGGGAAGGCCTCGATGCGCCTCTCGAGCTCCACCCTCGTCGCGCCCATCCCCGGCTCCGCCCAGGTGCTCCTGGTGCAGCCGCTCACTGGCCAGGCCGCGCTCGTCGCCGCCGAGGACGCCGCCGCCCTCCGCGCGCTGGATCGGGGCGGGCCGCTCCCCGCGTCGCTGCCCGAGGAGACGCTCCGCGCCGCGGCCTTCGTGGTCGAGTCCGACGACGACGACCGCGCGCTCCTCGCGCGGGCGCGCGCCGACTTCGAGAAGGAGGCCGCGCGGGCGCCGACGCAGCTCATCGTGGTCCCGAGCTTCGGCTGCAACCTCGCGTGCACCTACTGCTACCAGGAGGTCTTCGACCCCTCCGCGGCGACGCTCATGCGGCCGGAGGCGGTCGAGGCGTTCTTCGCCTACGTGGACGCGAACCACGCCGCCGAGACGCCGCGGCCCTACGTGACGCTCTTCGGCGGCGAGCCGCTGCGTGACACGCCCGCGCACCACGAGCGGATCGGACACTTCCTCCGCAGCGCGGGGGAGCGGGGCCTCTCGCTCGCGTTCGTCACGAACGGCCACGATCTCGAGGCCTTCCTCCCCGCGCTCGCCGCGGGCCCGGTCAAGGAGGTGCAGGTCACGCTCGACGGCCCGCGAAAGGTCCATGACGCGCGGCGGCCACACGCGAGCGGGCGAGGCACCTTCGACCGGATCGTGGCGGGCATCGACGCGCTCGTCCGCGCCCGGATCCCCGTGAACCTGCGCGTGGTCGCAGATCGCCAGAACCTGCCCGCGCTCCCGGAGCTCGCCGAGCTCGCGGACGCGAAGGGCTGGCTCGAGCTGCCGGCCTCGCGCTTCAAGACGCAGGTGGGCCGGAACTACGAGCTGTTCGGCTGCGCCTCGCGCCAGCGCCGCGAGGACCTCTTCGATCGCGTCGAGCTCTGGGCCCACTACCTCGAGCTCGCCGAGGCGCACCCGGTGCTCCGCCGCTTCCACCGACCGCGGTTCCACGGCATCGGCCACCTCTCCGACACGGGCGAGCTGCCGGCGCCGAACTTCGACGCCTGCCCGGCGGCGAAGAAGGAGTGGGCCTTCGGCCCCGACGGGAGCCTGTACGGCTGCACGGCGACCGTCGGCCACCCGGCCCACATGCTCGGCCGCTACTACCCGGTCGTCTCGCGGGACGAGGCCGCGATCGCGCGCTGGCGGTCGCGCAGCACGCTCACGATCCCGGGCTGCGCGGGGTGCGCCTCCGCGCCGGTCTGCGGCGGTGGCTGCGGCGCCATCGCGTGGGATCGGGAGGGGACGCCGCTCGCGCCCGACTGCCGCCCCGTCGTCGAGCTCTACGGGCTGGGCGCGCGGTACTACGGCCTCGATACCTGACCGGGCGGGATGCGGACCGTCCCGGGTCACATCCCGGGGGGCGCCACCCCGCCTGCGACCGCATGTCGCGAACCCCGCGTGCCCTCAGCGGCTCGTACTCAACGGCGTGAGGATCCGACGCACCCGTTCCTGGAGGCGCACATGGTCCCCGCGGCAACGCAGACGGTCCTGCAGCTCTCCCCTAAGGAGCTGCGGATCATGGTCCAGTCGCTCGTGAACTGCCTCGCGACTTGCCAGACACACAAGGTGAAGCCGGACGCACCGTGTGAGGACTGCGACGCCGCTCGCGCCCTGAAGGAGAAGATCGAGTCCCACCTCGCACCCTGAAGGAGAGCGCGATGAAGCTGCTCACCACGCTCAAGAAGCCCACCTGCTGCGCGCCGGAGAAGGTCGCGCAGTGCTGCGCCAAGGCATCCCCGCTCGTCTCGGGCTGCCACGACTGAAGCACCGCGGGGTCCGCCCCGCTCCTTTTCCCACCCTCACCTCCCCCGGCCTCCGGATCCTCCGGACGGGAGAGGTCTGCCTGGAGGTCTGATGGCCGCATCCGTCGAGGAGATCAACGCCGCGCAGTACGAGGAGCGCGTGCTCGGGGCAGAGACCCCGGTCGTGCTCGACTTCTTCTCCACCGAGTGCCCGCCCTGCGAGGCGCTCGCGCCCAAGTTCGAGGCGGTCGCCGAGCAGTTCGCGGGCAGGGCGCGGTTCCTCAAGGTCTTCCGGCAGGGCAACCGCGAGCTCGCGACGCAGCTCGGGGTCACCGGCAGCCCGACCCTCGTCTTCTTCAAGGGCGGGCGCGAGGTGGGGGCGCGCATGACCGGCGAGGACATCAAGCGGTCCGCGCTGAAGTCCGCCGTCGAGGCGCTGCTCACCTGAGCGGGAGCTCCTGGCCATGAACGAGCGCTACGACGTCGTCGTCATCGGGGCTGGACCCGCCGGACTCACCGCCGCCATCTACGCGGCGCGCGCGAGGCTCAGGACGCTCGTGATCGACGAGAGCATCCCGGGCGGGCAGGTGAAGACGACCCACAAGGTGTCGAACTACCCCGGCTTCCCGGAGGACATCCACGGCTCCGAGCTCTCGCTGGCGTTCGCGAGGCAAGCCGAGCGCTTCGGCGCGAAGATCCGCCGCTCGGTCGAGATCACGGCGCACGACCTCGCGCCCTTCGTGAAGACGCTCGAGCTGGACGAGTCGGAGACGGTCGAGGCGCGCGCGGTGATCGTGACGACCGGCGCGAAGCCGCGCCCGCTCGGGGTCCCGGGAGAGGACACGTTCAAGGGCCGCGGCATCTCCTACTGCGCGACCTGCGACGGCGCCTACTTCGAGGGCAAGGACATCCACGTCATCGGCGGCGGGAACTCCGCCGTGGAGGAGGCGCTCTTCCTCACGCAGTTCGCGCGGAGCGTCACCATCGTCCACCAGTTCGAGCAGTTCCAGGCGGAGCCGGCCTCGGTGAGCGAGGCGCTCACGAACCCGAAGATCCAGGTCCTGTTCGGACACGAGCCGCGGGCGTTCCACGGCGAGACGGCGCTCGAGGCGCTCGAGGTCGAGGCGCTGCGGACCCAGGAGCGGAAGCGGCTCCCGACCGACGGCGTGTTCGTGTTCATCGGGATGGTGCCGCGCACCGACCTCCTCGCGCGCTACGTCAAGCTCGCCCCGAGCGGCTACGTGAAGACGACCGACGACATGGAGACCGAGATCCCCGGCGTGTACGCCGCGGGCGACATCCGCGTGAAGCGGTTCCGGCAGATCACCACCGCGGTGGCCGACGGCACCATCGCCGCCCTGGCGGCGCAGAAGTATCTCCGCTGAGCGCCGCGGCGGGCGAGCGTGCGGCCCCTGCGAGGGCGTACGCCGCCGTGGTCGCGTCTCCCCGGGTCCCGTGCTAATCCACGACCGCCGCGACCTCGAGCCGGCGGCGAGGAGACGATCGTGCGCATCCTCCACACCATGCTCCGCGTCGGCGATCTGGAGCGCTCCATCGCGTTCTACACCGAGATCCTGGGGATGAAGCTCCTGCGCCGGCAGGACTACCCGGACGGCCGCTTCACGCTCGCGTTCGTGGGCTACGGTCCCGAGTCCGAGCAGGCGGCGCTCGAGCTCACGCACAACTGGGACACGAGCTCCTACGATCTCGGCAGCGGCTACGGCCACGTCGCCCTCGAGGTGCCGGACGCCTACGCCGCGTGCGCGGAGATCAAGCGGCGCGGGGGCGTGGTCACCCGCGAGGCCGGGCCGATGAAGCACGGCACGACCGTCATCGCCTTCGTGCAGGACCCCGACGGCTACAAGGTCGAGCTCATCCAGCGCGGGACCTGAACGCCGCAGGAGACGGGTGACAAGCGTCGAGGGCGCCGGCCCTCAGCCCGCGCGCGCCGGCAGGTTCACGTAGAACGTCGTGCCCCGCCCCGCCTCGGAGGTGACCGCCACGCTCCCCCCGTGGGCGCGCACGATCTCCCGCACGATGAAGAGGCCGAGCCCCGCCCCGCCGCTCGCGGCCGTGCGGCCGCGCTCGAACGGCTCGAACATGTTGGCGAGGAGCGCGGGGTCGATGGGGGACCCCTCGTTGTGCACCGCGATGACCCTGCGGTCGCCCTCCGCGCTCCACGCGAGCGACACCGCCGCGCCCTCCTGGCTGTAGCGCACCGCGTTCGTGAGCAGGTTCGTGAGCACCTGCCCGATGCGATCCGGATCCCACTCGCCCGACCCGTCGGCGCCGGGGTGGTACGCGATCTTCCGGCCGCCGTTCGCGCTGCTCACCTCCTCGACGATGTCCCGGCAGATGGCGTCGAGATCGGTCGGCTGCGGCGCGATCGGGATCCCCCGTCCGAGCCGGGCCCTCGAGTAGTCCAGCAGGTCATTCACGAGTCGTGACATCCGCGCCGCCGCCCCGGCGGCGCGCCCGAGCACGCGCCGGTGCCGCTCGGAGAGCTGCGGGTCGCGGAGCGCGACGTCGAGGGAGACGCGCACCACCGAGATGGGCGTCCTGAGATCGTGGCCCGTGATGCCGAGGAGGTGCGCCTGCACCTCCTGTGTGCGCCGCCGCTCGGTGACGTCGCGCAGGTAGGCGGTGAGGCCGTCGCGGTGCGGGAACGCGCGGACCTCGATCCACCGCTCTCCCGGCTCGCGCGCCTCGAACGTCACCGGCACCTGGCCCTCGACCGCCCGGTCCAGCTCCGCGCGCGGCTGGCCCCGGGCGAGGAACGGGCAGCGCTCCCAGAGGACCTCGCCGGCGAGCGCGTCGCGCGGGGCCCCCACCATCTCCTCGAGCGCGTGGTTCACGTACACGAAGCGCCAGTCCCGCCCGACCGCGAAGAACGCGTCCGAGATCGTCTCCAGGATCGCCGCGCTGCGCGCGTACCCCTCGCGCGTCCGGTTCTCGTCCTCGAACTGGCTGCGGCGCAGCTGGGCGTGGACGCGCGCGCGCGCCACGAGCGGCCCGCTCGACAGCGGCACGTAGTCGTCGGCGCCGCCCGCGAGCGCGTCCACCGTGGCCTCCGGCTCCGAGCGCTCGCCGACCACGAGGAGCGGCACGTGGCGCCACCTGGCGTCGCCCCGGATGCGCAGGCACGCGGCGGCCGAGGCGTCTCCCTGCCGCGTCGCCTCCACCAGGATCGCGTCGACCCGATCCACCGCGAGGAGCGCGAGGGCCTCCTCGGACGTGGCGGCCGTCACCACGTCGTGCCCCTCGAGGCGCAGCGTCTCGGCGACGTCGCCGAGCGGGGCGGTGCTCGCCCCGAGGACGAGGATGCGCCTCGCCGTGGGCGCGCCGGCCGCGGTCTCCTCGGGGGCCGAGGTCGCGCTCCGGAGCAGCGCCTGGAGCCGCGCGAGCACGAGCTCGTTCCCGTCCTCGTCCTTGCGGACGTAGGCGTCGGCCCCGGCGTCGAGCGCGCTGAGCTCGCCCACGGAACCCGACGCGGTGAGCAGGATGCAGGGGGTCGTGCGGAGCGCCGCGTCGGCGCGGATCTCCCGGATGAACGTGGCGCCGTCCATCCCGGGCATCACGCCGTCGACGACGATGGCGCGCGGCCGCCGCTCGGCGGCGACGCGGAGCCCCTCCTCGCCGCTGCCGACGGTCACCACCTGCAGCCCCGCGCGCTCGAGCGCGTCGCGCAGCTCCTCCCGGGCCGTCACGCTGTCGTCCACGAGCAGCACCGGCCGCGCGGCGGCGCCCAGGTCGGCGCCGGCGCGGCGGCGCACGAGCTCGCGGGCGCGGGCCACGACCTGCGCCGCGTCGTACGGCTTGCCCACGTACTCGTCCGCGCCCGTCTGGAGGCCGCGCACGCGGTGCTGGACCTCCGCCTCCGTGGAGAGGAGCACGACCGGCGTCCCCGCGTGCTGCGGGGAGCCCTTGATCTCGGCGAGCAGCTCCAGGCCGTCGCCGTCGGGGAGGAGCACGTCGAGCACGGCGAGCGCGAACGGCCGGGACGCGAGGGCGCGGCGCGCGCTCGCGACGTCGGCGGCGAGGACGGGCTCGAACCCCGCGGCGGAGAAGGCCTCCTCGAGGTGCATCCTCACGGTCAGGCTGTCGTCGACGACCAGGACGGCGCTCATGGCGACCTCCTGGGCGTGCCGGCGCGCGCCGCGATCGCCGCGCCGATCTCATGGATCGGCAGGACGCGCTGCGCCGCACCGAGGAGGATGGCCTCGCGGGGCATGCCGAACACCACCGAGGTCGCCTCGTCCTGGGCGATCGTGGCCCCGCCCGCCCGCCGGATCGCGAGGAGGCCCTGCGCGCCGTCGCGCCCCATGCCGGTGAGCAGGCAGGCGAGCGCGCCCGCGCCGCCGTCGCGCGCGATCGACTCGAACAGCACGTCCACCGAGGGCTTGCAGCTGTGACGCTCGGGACCGTCGTCGAGCCTGAGGACCCCCCGCTCGACGGCGAGGTGCCGGCCCGGGGGCGCCATGAGGACCGTCGAGGGTCCGCGCTCGGCGAGGCGCTCGCCGTCGCGCGCATACCGGACGCGCAGCGGGGAGAGCCCGTCCAGCCATTCGGCGAACGCGATGCCGAAGGGCTCGTTGATGTGCACGACGAGCAGGATCGGGTGCGGGAACTCCGGCGGGAGCCGGCGGAGGATCTCCACCACCGCCGCCGGCGAGCCGGTCGAGCCGCCGATCGCGACGAGCCGCGTCGGGCCCGCCGGCTCACCCGCGAGCGGCGCCGCCGCGGCCGGCTGCGACATGGCCCCGAGCCGCGCGCGCGGGTGCGTGATCACCTTGATGCGCGAGATGAGCTTCACCGTGCCGCGGAGCCGCTCCTCCCAGACCCCGTCGGGCTCCGTCCCGAGCGGCTTGTCCAGCACGTCGATGGCGCCTGCCGCGAGGGCGTCGTAGGTGCGGAAGAGCTCTCCGCGGTTCGTCGACGCGGAGACGACGAGGATGGGCGTCGGGCAGTACGCCATGATGTACTCGGCCGCGGCGACGCCGGTCATCACGGGCATCATCATGTCGAGGGTGACGACGTCCGGCCGGAGCCGCTGGCACAGCTCGATCCCGCGCCGCCCGTCCTCGGCCTCGCCCACGACCTGGAGCTCCGGGTCCGACGACAGCACCTCGACGAGGCGCTTGCGGACGGTGAGCGAGTCCTCCACGACGAGCACGCGTATCGGCACGGTCACCCCAGGAGCTCCTCGATGGTCGCGAGCAGGCGCGCCTGATCGAACTCGCTCTTCACCACGTACGCGCTCGCCCCCGCGGCGAGGCCGCGCGCCCGGTCCTCCGGCGCCCCCCGGGACGTCACGAGGATCGCCGGGGTGGACGAGAGCCGGGGGTCCGCGCGCGTCACGCGCACGAACTCGAACCCGTCCATGCCGGGCATCTCGACGTCGACGAGGAAGAGCCCGAACCTCCGGGTGCGCGCCTTCTCGAGCGCCTCCTCGGCGGAGACGGCGAGGTCCACCTCGTGCCCCGCGGACTCGAGGATGCTCTGCTCGAGCATGCGCGTCGTGAGCGAGTCGTCGACGACCAGGATCGGCGCCCGCGGCGCGCGCGCCTCCTCCACCTGGGTGGAGCGGCCCCGCGCCGCCGCGACGAGCCCTGCCGGATCGAGGACGAGGCGCGGGTTCCCCTCGCCGTCGAGCGCCGCGCCCGCCACGGCCGGATCGAGCCGCAGGTACGCCGGCAGCGGGCGCACCACGACCTCCGCGGTGCCCACCAGGCGATCGGTCCCCAGGACGATGCGTCCCCCCGCCGCCTCGACGACCACCGCGGACCAGGCGCGGCGGGAGCCGGACGGCCGAGGGCGGCCGAGCACGCTCGCGAGCGGAACGAACGGCAGGAGCGCGCCGCCGAGGGCGACGGCCGCCCCCTCGGCCGTGTGCGCCACGCGGTCGCTCTCGAGGAACGTCGCGCTCCGGACGGCGTCGAGCGGCACCGCCGCCACCGCCCCCGAGGCCTCCACCTGCAGCGCGGTGAGGGCCGTGAGCGACTCGGGCACGACCACCTCCACCTGCGTCCCGCGCCCGCGCTCGGTGCGGATCGCGACCTCCGCGTGAAGGCGCGCGGCGACGTCGCGCACGACGTCCAGCCCCACCCCGCGCCCGGCGACGTCCGTGACGGTGGCGCTCGTCGAGAGGCCGCCTCGCAGGAGGAGCGCGGTGAGCGCCGCGTCGTCGAGCGCGGCAGAGTCGGCGGCGGAGACGAGCCCCTTGCGCGCGGCGGCGGCCCGGACCGCCTCGAGATCGACCCCGCGCCCGTCGTCCACGCAGCGGAACGCGACCCGCGTCCCGCGCCGCTCTACCTCGATCCGGACCCGGCCCGGCGCGGCCTTCCCGCGCGCGGCGCGCTCGGCCGCCGGCTCGATCCCGTGCGCCACGGCGTTGCGCACCGCGTGCAGGAGCGCCTCGCGCATCGCCGTGAGGACGTTCGCCTCCACGCGCACGCCGCCGCCCGCGAGCTCGAAGGTCACCGTGCGCTCGAGCGCGCGCGCGGCGTCCCGGGTCGCGCGCTCGAGCGGCCCCGCGATGGCCCTGGCCGGCAGGAGCCGGAGCCTGTCGGCGGCGTGCCGGACCTCTCCGAGCTCGCGCTCGGCCTGATCCGCCCGGACGTCGAGCGCGCGGTGCGCCCCATCGAGCGTCCGCGCGAGCTCGTCGACGAGCGGCCGCAGGCGCGCGGGCGGCGGGCCGCCTTCGCCGCGCCGCACCGAGAGCTGATCGGCCAGGGCCCGCGCGATCTCCTTCGCGTGATCGAGCGTCCCGAGCTGCCGCCGGAGGGTCGCGAGGTGGACGCCCGCCTCGAGCGTGGTCTCGACGACGGCGTCCACCTCGTGGAGATCGACGCGCACGGTGCGGATCGGCCCGTCCGGGCGCGCGGAGGGCGCCGCGTCCCCCGGCGCGGGCGCGGTGGGCGGCGGCGACGGCTGATCGAGCGCGGTGACCGCGGCGGACATCTCGTCCACGAGGCGCAGGAGCTCGTCCGTCCGCTCGCGAGGCACGGGCGGGTCGCCCGCGTCGCGGTGCGCGGCGAGCGCGTCCTCGGCCGCGTGCGCGCGGTCGCCGATCCCCTGGATCTGCACCACCCGCGCCGCGCCCTTGAGCGTGTGCGCGAGCCTGAGCAGCCGCGCGACCACCGCGCGGTCCTCCGGCGACCGCTCGAGCTCGAGGAGCCCGCGCGAGAGCCCGTCGAGCAGCTCGCGCGCCTCGATCCGGAAGTACTTGTAGCGATCGCGGGCCATCGCGCTCACGCGGCGTCGCGCTTCTGCACGAGCCGGGCGAGGTCGCGGGACATCGCCGCGAGCTCGGAGGCGGTCTGCAGGGACTGCCCGGAGCTCGCCTCCGCCTCGCGCGTCGCCTGCGCGACGTTCGCGATCGCCTCGTTCACCTGCTCGACCGCGGTCGCCTGCTGCTTCGTGGAGAGCTCGATCTCGCGGGCGGAGTCGGTGGTCGAGCCGACGAGGCGCGCGATCTGGGAGAACGCGGCGGCCAGCTCCGCGAACTGGCGCGCGCCCGCCTCGGCTGCCTTGGAGCCGCTCTCCGTGGCCATCACCGTCGTGTTCACCGCGGCCCGGACCTCGTCCACGAGCACGCGGATGTCCTTCGTCGAGCCGGCGACGCGGTCGGCGAGCTTGCGGATCTCCTCGGCGACCACCTGGAACCGCTTCCCCGCCTCGCCCGCGCCCGCCGCCTCGATGGTGGCGTTGATGGCGAGGATGTTGGTCTGCTCGGCGAGCTCGTTGATGATCTCGACGACGCCGCCGATGTGCTGCGACTTGCGGCCGAGGTCGAGCATGTGATCGACGATGAGCTCCACCTGGCGGCGGATGCCCCCCACCGCCTCCTGGCTGCGCTGGACCGCGTGATCCCCGGTCCGGGCGGCGGAGGCGGTGTCGGACGCGATGGACGCGACGCGCTGGGAGCTCTCCGAGATCTGCCGCGAGGTCGCGAGCAGCTCGTTGATGGTGGTCGTGATCTCGGCCATCGCGCTCGCCTGCTGCTTCGCGCCGGTCGCCTGCTGGCCCGCGGCCGCCTTGAGCTCGGCGGAGGACGTCTCCACGTGGCGGACCGCCCCGGCGATCTGGCGCGAGAGCGTGCGCCCGAGCAGGATCGCGAGCGCGGCCGCGAGGGCGACGCCGGCGACCGAGAGGACCACCACCACCCGGCTCGCGTCGGCCGCCGCCTCGGTGGACTGGCGCCGCCGCGCCTCGAGCAGCTCGCGCTGCCGGGCGATGTAGGTCTCGACCGCGGCGTTGAGCCGCTCGCGCAGGGGCCTCACGTCCCGCTCGAGCCGCGCCGCCGAGACCTCGAGCTTCTCCCGGGGAGCGTCCGCGAGGATCGCGTCCACCGCGGCCCCGTGCTCCCCCTCGACGCGGGCGACCTCGTCGAGCAGCCGGCGGAGCGCGTCGTCGTGCTCCTGCGCGAGCAGCTCGTCGAGGACGCGGCGCATCTCCCCCCGCGCCGTCCGCATCGCCTCGAGGTAGCGCGCGTCGTTCGTCATGACGTACGCCCGCGCCTCCGCCGCCTTCCTGAAGCTCATCGCGTTCAGGCGCTCGGCGCTCACGAGCCGCCGCGCCGCGAGCTCGATGACCGCGTCCTTGCTCGCCACCGTCTCCCGGAGGGAGAGGACGGCGACGCCCGCGATCGCGAGCGCGACCGCGACGACGAGGGCGAACCCCAGCGCGAGCTTCTGCGAGAACGTGAGCCTTCGCTCCATGTCACTCTCCAGGTCGGTGTTCCGTGATGGCGCGCAGGACCGATGGGAGGCTCACCACCGGACGCCCCGCGCCGCCCAGCTCCGCGATCTCCGGGAGGTGGCCCAGCCCCTCCCCTGCCGCCCGCTGCAGCGCCGACGGCGGCACGAGCACGTGCCCCTCGATCGCCTCGAACGCCAGCGCGACCCGCTCCTCGCGGCCAGCGAGCAGCATCCACCGCGGCACCTCGCCGGCGTCGGGGAGCCCGAGCAACCGGGCGAGGCTGAACACGGGCAGGACCGCCCCGCGGTGGCCGCAGACGCCGAGCACCTCCGGCCGCCGGCTCGGGACCGGCACGACGACCCGCGCCGGGAGGAGCCCGGCGCTCTCGAGCACGCGGACCGCGAGCTCGGCGCCGCCCGCCCGGAGCGCGAGCAGCGGGACCAGATCGCGCCGTGCCCCCTGGGCGGGCGCCGCGAACGCGGCGTCGAAGGCCGCCCGCAGCGCGGCGACCGTTCCCTCGAGGGTCGTCTCGTCGCTCACGCCGTCCCCCCGGATGCGCCGAGCTCGGCGCGGCACACCTCCAGCAGCCCTTCGCGCGTGAACCCGCCGCCGAGCAGGAGGATGCGCGACCCGTCCTCGCCGGCGAGCAGCACGCGGGCGCGCGCGAGCTCCCGGCGCGCGAGCTCGAGATCGCCGGCGCGCTTCGCGAGGAGGCCGAGGTGGAGGCGCGGCATCGCGAACGTCGGGTCCAGGTAGAGCGCGTAGCGATCGTGGTCCGCGGCGGCGAGCGGGTCGCCCGCGTGCTCGCGGCAGAGCGCGCGGAGGTAGTGGGCCTCGGCGTTGAGCTCGTCGCGCTCGAGGATGCGCGCGCAGACGCGCTCCGCGCCCGCCAGGTCGCCGCTGCTCGTCAGGAGGACCGCGCGGAGGAGCAGCGCGTCGACGTCCTCCTCGCCGGCGGCCGGCCGCGGGCCCAGCGCGGCGAGGGCGTCGGCGAACCGCTCTCGCCGCAGGAGCTCGAGCGCGAGCGCGACGCGCGCGCCGTCGGCGGGCGGGGCCGCGTCGGCCTGGGCCGGCGGGGCGTCCTGCCCGGCAGGTGCGTC